>CAMEJP010000004.1 GCA_945920185.1 uncultured Eubacterium sp.
CTAAAGCCACGCGAACCGAATAGAAAACGAGCGGTCATGCGTCATATCATTATGGTAGCATGGCATGCAGGAAGAAAGCGGAGCCGTTTGGGCGACTGCCGGCTAAAGCCACGCGAACCGAATAGAAAACGAGCGGTCATGCGTCATATCATTATGGGAATATGGCGTACGGATAAACAGATGAGAGGATTGCCAACATCTACCTGACACAAACTTTATTTTTAAAAAATATTGAACGAAGTGGAAAATAATAGTATACTAATAATATTAGCTAAAAAAAGAGAGGTACATCTAATGAGCAAAGAACCATATTATATTACAACTGCCATTGCCTATACATCAGGTAAGCCCCATATCGGCAATACCTATGAGATAGTGCTTGCAGACAGTATTGCGAGATATAAGAGAATGCAGGGATATGACGTGCGCTTTCAGACAGGTACGGACGAGCATGGTCAGAAGATAGAGCTTAAGGCAGAGGAAAAGGGAATTACGCCAAAAGAATTTGTTGATGATGTGGCAGGTCAGATTAAGAGTATATGGGATCTTATGAACACTTCGTATGACAAGTTCATAAGAACTACGGACGCTGACCATGAGAAGCAGGTTCAGAAGATTTTTAAGAAGCTTTATGACAAAGGCGATATTTATAAAGGTGAGTACGAGGGTATGTACTGTACTCCGTGTGAGTCGTTTTTTACCGCTTCACAGCTTAAGGACGGAAAATGTCCTGATTGCGGCCGTGAGGTAAAGCCTGCAAAGGAGGAGGCATATTTCTTCAGAATGAGCAAGTATGCCGACAGGCTTATAAAGCATATCAATGAGAATCCTGACTTTATCCAGCCTGAATCAAGAAAAAATGAGATGATGAACAATTTCATACTTCCGGGACTTCAGGATCTTTGTGTGTCAAGAACCTCATTTAAATGGGGTATTCCTGTGGATTTTGATGACCGCCATGTGGTATATGTATGGGTGGACGCCCTTACAAACTATATAACGGGACTTGGTTATGATGCGGACGGCAACCATAGTGAGCTTTTCAAAAAGTACTGGCCGGCAAATCTTCATCTTATCGGCAAGGACATACTTCGTTTCCACACCATTTACTGGCCTATCATTCTTATGGCACTTGACCTTCCGCTGCCTAAGCAGGTATTCGGTCATCCGTGGCTTTTGCAGAATGACGGAAAGATGAGCAAATCCAAGGGAAATGTCATATATGCTGATGACCTTGTAAATATGTTCGGCGTTGATGCGGTAAGATATTTTGTGCTTCACGAGATGCCGTTTGACAATGACGGTGTTATTAACTGGGAGCTTATTGTGGAGCGTATGAATTCGGAGCTTGCAAACACTCTCGGAAATCTTGTGAACAGAACCATCGCCATGAGCAATAAATATTTTGGCGGTGTAGTGGAAAATACAGGCGTTACGGATGAATTTTCAGAGGATTTAAAGCGCATAGTGACTGGAACTGTCGCAACAGTTGACGCCAAGATGGAAAAACTTCGTGTAGCTGACGCCATGACGGAAATATTTAACCTGTTTAAGCGTTGCAACAAGTATATAGATGAAACAATGCCATGGGCTCTTGCAAAGAATGAAGAGGATAAGGATAAGCTAAAGAGTGTGCTTTATAATCTTGTCGAGAGCATAGTAATAGGCACAAGTATGCTTGAGAGCTTTATGCCTGAAACGGCAGAGAAAATATATGCACAGCTTAATACTTCAAAGAGAGCATATGAAGATTTGGCTGAATTTGGACTGTATCCGTCGGGCAATAAGGTTACGGACAAGCCGGAAATTCTCTTTGCAAGACGTGATATAGAAGAGGTTCTTTCCGAGGTTGAAAAATTAAAGGAAGCTCAGATTGCGGCCTCAAACGGACCTAAGTATCCGCAGGTAGAACCAAAGGAAGAGATTACAATAGATGAATTTGACAAGGTTCAGATACAGATTGGAGAGGTACTTGCCTGCGAGCCTGTAAAGAAGGCAAAAAAGCTTCTTGTATCGCAGATAAGAGTCGGAGACAGAGTGCGCCAGATAGTGTCAGGTATAGCAAATTATTATAAGCCTGAGGAGATGGTGGGCAAGAAGGTTGCGGTAGTTACCAATCTTAAACCTGTCACTCTTTGCGGAATGCTTTCAGAGGGTATGATTCTTGCGGCTTCCGATGATGAAGGTAACCTTTCCGTAATGACCGTTGACAGAGATATCATAAGTGGCAGCGAGGTACATTAATTTTGAAAAGTATGATATTTGAAACTCATGCCCATTATGATGACGAACAGTTTGACGAAGACAGGGATGAGCTTCTTAAAAGTTTTACAAAAAATAACATAGAGTATGTGATAAATTCAGGTGCCAGTTTTAAAGGCTGTCAGGATACCGTAGAGCTTTGCGAAAGGTATGACTTTATGTATGGAAGTCTTGGCATACACCCTGAAAATGCATATGAGCTTACGGAAAATGTGTACGATTATATAAAAGAACAGGCAGCAGAGAATAGAAAGATAGTGGCGATAGGTGAAATCGGACTTGACTACTACTATGATGATGTGCCAAAGGACGTGCAGAAAGACGTATTTTGCCGACAGCTTGACCTTGCGCTTGAGCTTGGCAAGCCTGTGGTTATACACAGCAGGGAAGCGGCAGCGGATACATTTGAAATAATTAAGTCATATGCGCTGCATGGACTTCGCGGAACGATACATTGTTATTCATACAGCAGCGAAATGGCAAAGGAATATGTTAAGCTTGGATTTATGCTTGGAATTGGCGGCGTGGTGACATTTACAAACGCTAAAAACATTCAGAAGGTTGTAGAGGAAATATCGCTTGATAATATGGTGCTCGAAACGGACAGCCCGTATCTTTCCCCTGTGCCGTTTCGCGGAAAAAGAAATTCTGCACTTAATATACGTTATGTGGCGCAAAAGATAGCTTCCATAAAAGATGTAAGCTACGATAAGGTGCTTAGCGTCACAAATGAAAATGCAAAAAGACTGTATTTTAAGCATGCGAGGTAAAAATGAACGGACATTTGGCAACTCCTACAAATACCCTTGAGGTCATAAAGAAATATGATTTTGCTTTTCAGAAGAGATTTGGACAGAATTTCCTTATAGACGCAAATATTGTAGAAGCAATAGTGAACAGGGCTGATATCACAAAGGATGACTGTGTGCTTGAGGTAGGTCCGGGCATAGGTACCATGACGCAGTATCTTTGTGAGGCAGCAGGAAAGGTTATAGCTGTTGAGATAGACAAAAATCTTATACCTATTCTTAACGAAACGCTAAATGACTATGATAACGTAAGAGTAATCAACGAGGATATTTTAAAGCTTGATATTAAAAGTCTGGCAGATGAAGAAAACGCAGGAAACCCCATAAAGGTGGTGGCAAATCTTCCTTACTACATTACAACGCCTATTATAATGGGACTGTTTGAGAGTCATGTACCTATAGACAGCATTACAATTATGGTGCAGAAAGAAGTGGCTGACCGTATGCAGGTGGGTCCGGGAACCAAGGACTACGGTGCACTTTCGCTTGCCGTGCAGTATTATGCAAAGCCTGAGATAGTGCTTAATGTTCCGGCAAGCTGCTTTATGCCAAGACCAAATGTAGATTCGGCTGTCATAAGGCTTACGCGGCACATTGAACCTGTGGTAACGGTTAAGGATGAAAAGCTTATGTTTGACATTATCAGAGCCTCATTCAACCAGAGAAGGAAAACCTTGGTAAACGGCTTGACAAATGCCTCATATCTTAACTTTTCTAAGGATATGATAGTGAAAGCATTGGATGTTATGGGACTTTCACCTTCTGTTCGTGGAGAAACCCTTACGCTTTCGCAGTTTGCCGAACTTTCTGATTTGCTTATGCAGGAATAAAAATATTGAATATTTTGCCCGCTGCATACATAGTATTTACAAACTATGTATGCGGTGGGCATTTTTAATATGGGAGATTTTAACAGATTTGTATCATACATTTATTTTTATAAGTCCAGAAGAAGAGTGGGAAATGTAGGCTTTGCCAAGCTTTTGGTAAACGATACGTTTGTTAAGCTGAATGTAAATATTTCAAATGTAGCTTCAAAAAATTTGGATTTCAAAATATACCTTTTTATGAATGACGGCGAGAGAATACACCTTGGAGATGCTGTCCTTAAGAACAATTCCATAACATACAGTGATACTCTTGAGGCAGATAAGATAGGCAAAAAGGGGCGTACTTTTGGGGAAAGCGCAGGACTCATAGTGGCTAATGAAGGCGAAGAGGATGATGTATTTGCAACTATTTGGATGGAGTATGAAAATGAGGATATCATATTCAAAAGCTATGAGCATTCGGAAAATGAAAGAGAGGAAGAATATTACAATAAGGCTGATTTGTCAGAAGTGATAGAGGAGCCTGAGAGTGAAACATCAGAGGTTGTGGCTGAGTATGAAAGTGACAGCAAGGAAGAAGTGATAGATGAGCCTGCGGGTGAGATCGAGTCGGTTGAAGTGATATCGGAGCCTGCGGGCGAAGAGGCGTTGTCAGCCCAGAGTGTGGAGGTAAAGTACGAAGAAAAGCCTTACGACATAATGAGTGAATTTGAAGGAAGGAATGTAATAGACTGTTTTAATGATGATGAATATATGGATTGTATAGAGATATGTCCGGATGACCTTGAAAAGTTTCCGGAGCATATAAAACGTATGAAAAACAATACTTTTCTTATGCACGGATATATGAGCTTTCATCATCTGCTGCTTGCAAGGTCAGGCGATAAGGCGCGTACCTATCTTTTGGGAGTGCCGGGAACCTTCCGACCTACCGAGCAGATGATGGCTTCAATGTATGGTTTTAACAGCTTTAAAAACAGCCACAGAAGCGATATGACCCTGAAATGTTTTGGTTACTGGTATATAGTGGTTCAGGTATAGAAAATATTGCGTGCTGTAAGTTATTTCGCATTTGATATATAAGCGTATCTTAAAAGATCACAGTATTTTCCCTGTATTTTGACATAGTCATGAGCTACACCTTCATACATAAAGCCAAGCTTTTCTATGAGGTGTATGCTTGCGGCATTGTCTTCCTTAATGTATGCTTCAATGCGGTGCAGACGGCATAGAGGACATATTTTGTTAAGGGCGGCATGAACAGCTTCAAATGCGTAACCGCGTCTTAGAAAAGCCTTGTCAATTTTGTAGCCAAGCGAGGCATTGTTAAACGAACCCCTCAATATATGTGAAAAGGACACGCTTCCTACAATGCGGTCCGGTACGTCCTTTTCAAAAATGTACAGACGTATACCTCTGCCAAGAGTGGCTTCTTTCTCCTCGTATTCAAGTACCTTTTTTTGAAATTCTATGGTGTAAAAATCTGCCGGTTTGTCGGTCTCATACTGCCCAAAATGTGTTATGTTGTTATTGTAGAAGTTAAGCACCATCTGGGCATCTGAAATGTCCGGCATCCTGATTAAAAGTCTGGGTGTCAAAAATTCAAAACGCATTGTCAATTCCTTATATATTTGATATAGTAATCATATCAGAAAAATGTGAAAAATGAAAGGGAAAAAGCATAAGAAATGACTGTTGATGAGAAATATATGAAGGCTGCCTTAAATCAGGCAAAGAAGGCACTTGCCCTGAACGAAGTACCGATAGGCTGTGTGATTGTGTATGAAGGGAAAATTATAGCAAGAGGATATAACAGAAGAAATACGGATAAAAGCACATTATCTCATGCGGAGATAATAGCCATAAAAAAAGCCGCAAAAAAACTCGGAGACTGGCGTCTTGAGGGGTGTTGCATGTATGTCACTCTTGAACCGTGTCAGATGTGTGCAGGCGCACTTGTACAGTCAAGAATAGACAGAGTGGTTATAGGAAGCATGAATGCCAAGGCAGGGTGTGCGGGCTCCGTGCTTAATATTCTTGAGATGAAAGAATTTAATCATCAGGTTCAGGTGGAAAGAGGGATACTTGACGAGGAATGCAGCGAGCTTATAAGCGGATTTTTCAGGGAATTAAGAAAGCAAAAACAGGAAGCTGAAGGCAAAATATAGCCTTCAGCTTTTATAAATTACCAAGTTAATAAAAAGGTTATAAAAATTTAATACAAAATACTGGAACAAAATGCCTTTTTTTGCGTCTTATATATGAAGGCAGGTGGAAAGGTTATGAACAAAAAAAGAGCAGTTATATTGTGCTTTGCAGCAACACTATGTATGGCGGTCATTGTGGGAGTGGTTCTGTATATGACTTCAAAGGACAAGGTGTGGGATTTGAATGAAAATACTCCTAAGGAATACAGGATGAATCAGAATTATTTTATGACTTCGGGGACACTTGTAAAGTGTGAAAAGGGCTACTATGTAAATGTGGCGGATGAAAAGCTTGATTTCTCGCGAGTGTATTTTTGGGACGGACAGTCAGATACATATTCCCTCATATGCACGAAAGCAAACTGTAAGCATAACAGTATGGACTGCGCCGCCTGCCTTCCCGGAGGAATGTTATATAGTAATGGTTATTTCTTTTATACATACGTGGATGAAGATCTAAACAGATATCTGTACAGGTGTGACGAGAACGGAACACACAGAACGGAGATTATGCTCCTTAATGATTATCAGAATGAAGGAGATTATTCATCTGCAGTAATTGTTAACGGCAACCACATATTTGTACAAAAGCAGTCACTTGATGAAAACTTGGACAGTTATATACTTGATTACAACATGGAGCGTATAGGCAAAGATGATTACTGTACGGAAGTGTTTCGCACAGAGCATCAGGCTAATCTGGAAATATCTATAGAAGGTCTGAATGACACAAATATGCTTTACATATGGTATAACATAAAAGAAAACAAAACATATCTATATGAGTACAGTTCCGAAACAAAACAGAGTCGCCTGATAACAACGGTTGAAGGTACCAATAATAAAAATACAGTTCTTACCTTAGAATATGCAGAGAATAACATACTGTATACCTGTAAATCAGGCTGTTATATGCTGTCAGACGGAAACGAAGATAATAAGATAAAGATTACCGACAATAAAAGAAACGCTTCGTATGTATCATTTGACGGCAGATACATATATGTAAGCCATACAAATCCTACAAGGGATAAAGATGATGTGGATTTTGTAGAGGTTTATGACATGGAAGGAAAATTTATAAGGAAGATAGATATGCCTGACAGCACGGGAGACAGATTTAAAAGTTGGTGTAACTTCGGAGATGAGAGCAGGCTGTTTGCGACTTGCTTTTCGGGAGGACCTGTGTATGTGCTTGATAAGAATGATGAAAATGCAGTATGGAGAAGGATTGATAAAGAATGAAAAAGAAGATAATAATACTGATTACGGCTGCTGTGTTACTGGTGTCAGTTGTCACGGCAGGAATAGTTATTTACTTAAATCAAAAGGATAAAATATGGGATTTAAAGGCAAACGTGCCTGAAGAATACAGAGAATACCAAAGTTACTGGCTGACAGGCGGAATGATAATAAAGTGTGAAAAAGGCTATTATGTGATTGATAGCCGTATGCAGGGGAACCTTATATGCTTCTGGGACGGAAAGTCAGACACATACTCACCTATATGCACAAAAGCTAACTGCAGCCATGACAATAAGGAATGTTCTTCATGGTTTGATAATAACAGTACTTATGGATTCTGCTATATGAATGGTTACTTTTTTTACGCATACTGGGGAGCCGATGCTATGTATCTGTACAGGGCAGATGCTGACGGAACGAACAGAAAAGAGCTCTTTAAGATTTGTGACTTTAATGCAGGAGAAGACATAGGTTATTATGATATTCATAAAAACCATATATTTGTTACTGTACACTGTATGGATGAGGAAATTGACAGCTATATAATTGATTATAATATGGAGCTTGAAGGAAAAGAAGGCTACAAAACAGTAATAACCGAAACTGAAAATGTTCCTGAGATAAGAGATATAGTAGGCGATAAAATGCTGTATCTCGTATATAATGCTTCTGAAAACAAGACGCAGATATTTGAATACAACATATCGGATAAAAGCAGTACATGTATTGATACCATAGATGAAGGTGTGGGGTATTACAGATATATAAAAGACAGTTATGTTCATACATCTGCAACAGGAAATTACCTTGTTACGCCTGAGAAGGGAAAAATAAAGCTTAATGATAGTGCAGGAGATCAGCTTGCGTGTGACAGTAATTATATATACATAGACAATGTACCGGTGTTTAAAAAAGGACATGAAAGTGAGGCAGAACATAAGGTATCAATCTATGATACGGAAGGAAAACTGCTAAAAGAAGTGGCTATGCCGGATGATCCGGATGAAACCTTACTGTGTGTGTTCGGGGATGATTCCAGAATGTTTGCCTATGATGCATATATAGATTATTTTTACGTGCTTGATAAGAACGACAAAAATTCAGTATGGAGAAAAATCGATATTGACAGGAATTAGAGTATCTATATATTTGGACGGAGATTGAAATGGAATTAAAAAGAACTGTGGCAGATGTCAGATTTATATTTATTTCGGTGGTATTACTTGTTTTTTTGTTTGTCAGTTTTAACAGAGAAATTAATAAAGAGCCGGAACAATACTATATTCATATAGGCGACGAAGAGAACAAAGGCTATTTTAATGAAAATTATCAGCAGAACATTGAAAATACAATAAAAAGGGCAGATAAACTTATGGCTATGGAAAATAGCAGTCTTGTCAAAGCAAAGCTTTTAAAAACCAAGAAAGATTTTGAAAGTCTCAGGAATATTAATGTTTCGGAGAGTAAAGCTGAAACGCTTTCTAACGTTACGGATAATGTTATGCCTTCTCTTGTAATAATATTGATAGGGGTAATGCTTGTGATAAGCTTTTTTGATGAAAGAAGACGTGGAATGTGGAATTTTGTGCATACTACCGTAAGAGGAAGGGAAGCCCTTTCGGTTCGCAGACTGGGAATAGTGGTATTTACGGTGTCGGTACTTACGTTGTTTTCCTATATGGTATTGTTTGCCGCTAATTGGAAGACAACAGGAATGCCGGATTTTTCGCAGAGCATACAGTCGTTTGAGGCGTATGAACAGCTGATTCCACATATAAATGTAGGACAATTCATTGTTCTGTTTGTAATGCTTAAGATGATATGTAATGTCACGATAGTTCTTGCGGTTTGGTTTTTTATAAGCATTATAGGAAATATAGGACTGGGAATTGTTGCCGTAGCGATAATTGAAGCTGTTGAGTGTCTGCTGTTTTATGTGATACAGCCAAACAGCGTAGGCGCAGTATTCAGGGATATCAATCTGTATAGTCTTATTGACAGCAGCAGATGGCTTAAAAATTATACGTTGTACGGTTTTCCGTTTTTGGTTGCTGAAAACAGAGTTATAATGCTTGTTATTGCAATTTTGCTTTTGGCTGCATTCAGCTTTTTTACAGTAGTTATAAATGCGGGAAAAAAGCCTTTTAATTATGTCGGTATCTGGCAGACACTTGTTGAAGAAACCTTTATTGGAAAGGCGGCTGCGTCATTGGGAGGCTTTTTGACGGAGTACAGGAAAATACTGTTTTTTAACGGTGGAATTGTAGTGGTGTTTCTTTGTGTGTTCTGGACTGCTAAGAACTTTGAACTTCCGGAATATCGATATGCCGATAAAAATACATCATTGATAAGATATTTTTCAGACTGTGAAAAGCTATCTTTGACTGAAGCGGAAAAATACATAGCAGATTTGTCGGAAGAACTTGACAGTATGGATATAGATGATTACAGGTATGAATCCTTTAAAAGTAATATATCTGAACTGACAAGGAGACTTGAGTATGCCAAAAGTTTTGAGGGCAGGAAAGATGTTAAAGTTCTGGATGATACAGAATATGTAAATTATTTTGGATTCAGGGAAATAAATAGCAGAAATATTAAGACGTTGATTCTTGTGACGGCGCTTATAGTTATATTTTCGTATATATATTCCTACGAAAGAAAATGCAATATGGTTATGTTTGCAAACTCGACTTATCGCGGAAAGGAAAAACTTATAAGGGATAAAATAATATTTGTTGTTTTGACCACGGTATTTTTGTATGCTGTTGTGTTTGGAAGCAATATATATATGCATTATTATAATTACGGATTCAGATTTTGGAATCTGGATGTGGCAAATATCAGCATATTGGGAAATGTAAATGCAAATATAACTGTCGGACAGTTCGTTATACTGTCTGAAGTGTTGAGGTTTGCGGTCATATTGGCGTCAGGCTTTTTAATTATGCTTTTGTCAAAATGGCAGACGTATGAAAAAACGGTAATTCTGTCCATAATTATTCTTGTACTTCCGGGAGTTTTTTATATATCAGGAATAAGCAGCCTTAAGAATTTCACGATTATGAAGCTGTCGGAAATAATGTATCTTGTTAAATAAAGTATTTTTTGAATGAGGCTATGTCCTTTGCCACGGGCTTTGTACACAGTCTGCAAGCCGCTTTTAAAAGCGGCCTGCAAATGATAGTGTTACTTTTTACGGGTGGAGTATGGCTTTTGTGTTAACCTTACTTATTTGCAGATAATTGGCTGAAGCTGCACACCCTCCAAAGCTTTTTCAATGCTTTCCGGAATTAAATCCATATGAGCTACAAGCGAGCGGGGCTTTTTAAGTGCGTT
This sequence comes from uncultured Eubacterium sp., assembly GCA_945920185.1. Lineage (GTDB taxonomy): Bacteria > Bacillota > Clostridia > Lachnospirales > Lachnospiraceae > CAMEJP01. The sequence continues at coordinate 10,693 of CAMEJP010000004.1, forward strand.
ATCCTGGGAGAAAGGAACAAAGTAATAGTTGGCGGTATTTAAAAGTTTGCCTATGTTGGCAGCATTTCCGGACAAAGCGTCGTTTGTGGAAATGGCAATCAGCAGGGGGCGGTTGTTTCTTATATGTGCCTTGCATGCCATAGTTACGGAGGTATCCGTTATTCCATGAGCAAGTTTTGCTATGGTATTTCCCGTACAGGGTGCTACCACCAGTATGTCAAAGGGTGCGTTGGGCCCGATAGGCTCGGCGTCTTTTATGGTATCTATTATGTCATTGCCTGTGATACTGCGAATGGTTTCCTTGTATTCTTCCGCTTTTTGAAAGCGGCTGTCTATGGATGAAGCATTTTCAGACATTATAGGAAATACATTTGCACCATATTCAACTAATGCTTTGAGAGGCTCTAATATGGATTTAAAGGTGCAGTAGGAAGCAGTTATGGCAAAGCCGATATTTTTGCCGGACAAATTTTCCTTCATATTTTCCTCACATTCCGAAGCGTTAGCGTAAGGTCGCGCCGCAAATTTCAGATTTGCGGCTGCGATGCCCGATGTTTGTGACGCTTCGTCACAAACTCGGTGAGTGAAAGATTTGCCCATAAGGGAAAACTTTCACTCTTCCTCACATTCCGAACTTGAATTCTTTGTTTTTTTATTTTTCTGGATTTTGAAGCATTTTCATAATTTCGTCAAATATAAGCAGTGCGGCTGTCTTGGGACAGTATTTTCCGGGAAGAGAACTTCCGCGAACAACCTTCATTGCGGTAAAGGTATCATCTGTGCAGGAAATACTGGCAAGCTCAAGGAGAATACCCTTGTCTGCGCTTGGCAGTATGTAAGAATTTTCCAATATTTTTGCGGGTATGGTATTGATTATTATGTCATATGACAGGTTGCTTAAAGCGTTAAGACCAAGGCACTTGTAGCCTTTGCTTATGGCGTCAAAAAGTTCACTGTCCTGACGGCTTGCTACACTGCTTTTTGCACCTGCACAGGAAAACAGCTTTGAAACTGCCTTTCCAAGATATCCGTAGCCGAGGACCAGAACTTCACTGTCGTTAATGGAAAAGTCCGTGTTTACGGTAGCCAGAGCCAAAGCTCCTTCGGCTGTAAGCATGGAATTTTTGACTTTGTACTGGTGGCTGTAAGAAAAGTCCCTGCCGCCAAACACATGACCGTCAGGGGCGAGGCATCCTTTGTGTGCATTTATATTTTCCTTATGGCTTAATATCAGAATGTCGCAGGGTGTACCGTATGTGAAACCTGCGTTATCTAAAAGCGCACTAAGATAATCAAAACGAGGGTCATTTCCAAAAATAGCATAATTCATTTTTTGTCGCCTTTCCCGTAATTTGCACTAATTATATTTCATATTATTCAGAACGGGAAAAAATGTGAGTATATTATCATGAGTATTTTCATATTATGGTGTGATAAGAAAAGTGGAAATGGAATGTAAATAATATGAATTATCAGTATTTTCCTGCCGGAAATACAGGCATGGGATTTTTTAATCTGTTTGATGGCATTGCTCCTATGGGGGCAAGGAAAACAATTATTTTAAAGGGAGGTCCCGGTGTGGGCAAGAATACCCTGATGAGAAAATACGCTGAAAATGCAGAGAATAAAGGGAAAAGAGTGGAACTTTTCAGGTGCTCGGGAGACCCTGACAGCCTTGATGCGGTAAGGGTACTTGGAGATGATACGGTGATTGTTGACGGAACGGCACCGCATATTATAGACCCGGTATTTCCCGGTGTGACTGACGGAATAGTAAATCTTGGAGTATATATAAACAAGGAAATAAAGAGCGAAAAGAAAATTCTTGAGCCTATGTTTGAAAGCAATAAATATCAATACACTCTGGCGTACGCTTATCTGGCTACGGCAATGAGTCTTAAAAAGAGCAATATAAGCACGGCGCTTGATATGTATGACAGGAAAAAGATGAGAAGAACCGTAAGAGATATAGCTCCAATGGGTGCTGTCGAGAAGGTGGGAAGTGTACGGAAACTGTTTCTTGATGCAATTACTTATAAGGGAAAAATCAGCTTTGACGCGAGAGTCCGCGCCGCAAATGAGGTATATACGGTAAAGGGACTTGGAAAATACCTTTTCTTTAATGAGGCTAAAGAACTTTTAAGCGGCAATAATCTGGAAATATTTTATGACCCGGTATGCCCTAATCTGATAAGGCATATATATGTGAAAGAGCTTAATATATGGTTTACTTCTTTTGATGTGGACGGTGCGGACACAGTAAGGACAGAGAATTTTCAGAAATACAGGGAGCCGGATTATGTGGAGTTTAACAAGGCTCAAACAGAGATTCTGGTGCAGAAAGCTGTAAGCCATCTAAAGCTGTGCAAAAAGGCACATGACGATATTGAGGAGGTCTATAAAAAATATATGGACTTTGAGGGCGTTGACAGGGAATATGAAAAGCTTGTAAACGAGGAAGAATAAAACGAAGAGAGCCTGATTGGGCGTAATGTGTTAAATTAAAACGGCTGTCATCATAATGATGACAGCCGCAGCTTTATTTGCGCTTTTTCTTTCCGAACAATCCTTTTTTCTTAGGAACTTCGTCCTGCTTGAGATTTACTTTTCTGAGAGATTTGTAATCAGTTATATAAATACCGCTTATGGTTGCCTTGACCTCCTGCTTAAGAGGAATGGAATCAAAAATCTTGGTATCACATATGAGGGACATTACCTTAGGACCGACCTTAGCCTTGACGATAGGCATTTTGGTTCCACGAAGCATTTTAGGGGTCTGTTCAAGCACCACCGCAGGGAGTCCCGCATCTTTAAGCTTCATTTTCTTTTTGTCAATTACCAGAATGTTAATATATTGCGCGGCAGCCTTGATCTGCTCCATCTGAGCATTCTGTTTTTTCTGCATTTTGCTGCCCACTATTGCGAGAATGATGAATGCTACCAGTACTACGGCAAGCACAATCAATAAAATTATCCACCATTTCATGTGTGAAGTCCTCCTAATAAAATATCGTATTAAACATTGTACCATTAAATACTCCGTTTGCAAAGTAAAAAATTGTATAAATTGCGAAAAATTATTTGCATTGTTCTTTAAATATGATATTATATAAAATGAATGTGTTTATAATCACCGAACAAAAGGATAGGATGATTCATGAAAAAGGAAAACATAGCGATTATAGCCGGGATATTAGGAAGCATCGTTCTCTTGGCAGCCATTATAGTTGTATATTATACAAGAGATAAAGATGGCCCTATGATTTCGGTTGGAAGCACTAATGTGACATATACAGAGGGACAGGATAAGAATGTGCTGTTGGAAGGCGTGTCGGCATACGACAAAAAAGACGGAGACGTGACGGATTCTCTCATAGTGGAGAGTGTTATTGTTGTATCTGACGGAAAGAAGGCTAAGATAGTATATGCCGCAAAAGACAGCAGCAACAATATTACCAAAAGCTCCAAAATAGTAAATTATATTAAGAATTCCGGTTCTTCTTCGGTGGATAAGCCAACGCAGGAAAATACAGGTTCGTCTTCCATGACGGTGAGTAAAGCTACGGAAAGCACCGGTACTTCAACGGAAAAGAAGAGTACTTCGGTTAATCCGTCATCAGGCTGGATTACACCGACTAAGACGAATCCTACTACCGTAAAGAATACAAGTAAGCCGGAAACAGATCCTGCAGAAACCGAATCTGCGTCTCGTCATACTGAAGAACCGTCTTCAGAGCCGATTACAGAACCTGTAACAGAACCTGTAACGGAACCGTCCTCAGAGGAGCAACCATCAGAGACACCGTCAGAGGAACCGTCTTCAGAGGAGCAGCCATCAGAGGAACCGTCTTCAGAGGAGCAGCCATCAGAGACCCCATCAGAGGAACCGTCCTCAGAAGATCAGCCATCAGAAGCAGCTTCTGATGAAGGTCAGCAACAGACAGAGGCGGAAGCAGGGGGCAATGACCCTGCACAGGAATAAATACGTCAGCATAATGCTGGAAGAGGAAGAGAAATATGGAAAGAAATAATAATGAAAGAAATATAGAGCAGATGAAACGAAGAGCTCGGAGTAAGAAAAAAAGAAGAAAAAATGATTTGAGTATTAAGAAGGCGAGAAATATAGCAGGCAGCATTATAGTGCTTTTGGAGCTTATACTGTCTGTGGTGTTTATAGGATATATAGACAAGCTCAATGTTATGCCTATGAAGTATTTTTCAATAGTGTTTGCCGTACTTATGGTATTTTTTATGGCGGTATTCCTGACTCAGCTGTCAAAGAAAACACATATATTCGGAAAATTGCTGGGTGTTATTATGTGTGCGGTTTTGGTTGTGGGTATTGTATATATGTCAAAGACCGTAAAGACACTTAATGAACTGGGACAGGCAGGAAAATATGCCGAAAATGAGTTTTTTGTCACTGTGCTTAAGGATAGTAAAATTACAGAGACAAAGGAATTGGATGGAAAGAACATAGGCATTATGAAGATTTCCGACACTGCCATAAGAGATAAAGCACTTGATGAGATTAAGAAAAAGACGGGTTCTGAACTTAATACAAAAGAGTATGATACGGCCGCAGAGCTGATAGACGCCCTTTATGACGGTAAGGTTGATGCGGCAGTTTACAGAAGCTCATATGAGTCAATCATAATTGAAGCGAGAGAAAACTTCAGCAGCGAAACAAGACATATAGACACCATAACGGTAAAGACTGAGATTGTAAATGACAGCAAGTTTGAACTGGACCCTAAGGGTATTACAACTCATCCGTTCATAGTACTTTTGTCGGGAACCGATGCAGAAGGAAAGGTAAGCAGTGTGGGACGAAGCGATACTAATATTCTTGCCGTTATAAATCCTGCTACACAGAAAGTGCTTCTCGTGGTTACGCCAAGAGATTCGTATCTGCCTATTCCGGGTATGACTCCGGAGGGAGAATTTGATAAACTTACACATTCCGGAAACGAGGGTGTGGAGGTTACCATGGCTACGCTTGAAAAGCTTTACGGAATAGACATTGATTACTTTGCTAAGTTTAATTTTGAATCTTTTACCGGAGTTATAGACATTCTCGGCGGAATAAATGTATATTCTGAGGTGGAATTTACGTCAAGCGGCGGCTTCTACTTTAATCAGGGCTATAATGAGATAAAGGAAGGCATAGTGGCATTGCAGTTTGCAAGGGAAAGACATGCATTTCCTGACGGAGATTTCCAGCGTGGACGTAACCAGATGGCAATAGTAAAGGCTGTCATAGATAAGGCACTGTCACCATCCATTATCACAAGCTATCTTGACATAATGGACGCTGCGTCAAGTATCGTGCATACAAATTTCCCGCCTGAATGTGTTACGGAGCTTGTAAAGTACCAGCTTAACGAAAACTGTAAGTGGAATATCGAGACAGTGAGCGTAACCGGTGACGGAAGCGTTTATGAGTACTGCTATTCGTGGAAGGAATCTAAGCTTAATGTAGTAGTTCTTGACGATGATTCGGTTGAAACGGCAAAGCAGGCGATAAACGATGTGATTAACGGAAAGTAAGCGGACAGGCAGAAAGGATTTTTGCTGACTTGGATATATTTAGAGATATTTTTAAAAACGTGGCGGAGCTTATGTACCCGCCACGTTGTCCTATATGTGAGGACATCATAAAGGATAAACCTGTGTGTGAAAAATGTAAAAAATCACTTAATTATGTGGGCAGCGTTCGATGCCTTAAGTGTGGCAAGGCGATAACCGATGATGAACGTGAATATTGTGGCGACTGTCAAAAGCGGAAGCATCTGTTTGAAAGCGGAGTGGCAGTATTTCAGTATGATGACAGGATTAAAGGCTCAATGTACCGCTTTAAGTATAAAAACCGCAGGGAGTATGCTACATTTTATGCGGGCGAAATAGTAAGGCTGTACAGAAAGCTTATAGAGCAGTATGGCGTAGAGGCTGTCGTACCGGTTCCTATGTATGAAAAAAAGAGGAGGATTCGCGGATATAATCAGGCAGAGCTTTTGGCAAAGGAACTTTCAAAACTTCTTAAAATTCCAATGATTGATAATTTTCTTATTCGTTCAAAAATGACAATTCCACAAAAAGAACTCAGTGATACTCAGCGTATAAATAATGTCAAAAATGCTTTTCAAATCAGGGATATTGGTGTAAAATATAATAAGATATTACTTGTAGATGACATTTATACTACGGGAATTACCCTGGATGAATGTACCAAGGCATTAAAGGCTTTCGGAGTAAAGGAAGTGTATTTTGCGGTTGTGTGCATAGGAAAGGGTAGCTAAACATTTTGATTAAGGAAGGAAGAGTACATATGGAAGTCAGAAATTGCAAAGGCTGCGGAAGGCTGTTCAATTATGTCAGCGGTGTATCATACACAAATCTTTGTCCTAAATGTATAGAGGAACTGGAGGAAAAGTTTCAGGCAGCAAAGAAGTATATAGAGGAACACAAAGGAGCCGGAGTCAGCGAGGTGGCTGAGGCGGTTGACGTCAAGGTAAGCCAGATTCAAAGGTGGGTAAGAGAGGAAAGACTTTGCTTTTCTGAGGAATCTGCCGTTATGATAGACTGTGAGAGATGCGGAGCCATGATAAGAAGCGGAAGATATTGCGACGAATGCAAGAATATTATGGCAAGAAGTTTTGGAAGCCTGTACAGCACAAACACATATCAGGCACAAAAGACTAACAAGGGAAGTGCAGAGGGTAAGGCGAGGTTTATCGGAAAATAGAACCTGCGAATATCCCCTGACAGGGAAATATTGATGCGATATTGTGGCACATATCAAAAAGGTATGTGTCATATTTTTTTGAAAAAGTGCTAATGTAAATTACATTTTTTCCGATAAAACTAATATAGGTGATAAGGATGTCGCCTATCAGGTTTAACAAAATACATCATAGAAAGCGAGGAGTTCTTATGAGAGTAGATGCATACAGTGCCATTAGCAGCACCTACACCAGCAAGGGAAAGGTAAAGACTAATGCCGTAAAACCTTCTGCAAGCGGTGATAAGATTGAGATATCTCAGTTTGGCAGGGATTATCAGATTGCTAAACAGGCTGTCAAAGATGCACCTGATGTCAGGGAAGACAAAATTGCAGATATCAAAGCGATGATGAGTTCAGGTACTTACAGTATTTCGGCTCGTGATCTTGCTGATAAGTTAGTCAGCGGAATTTAACTTTAAGTGAGGTATTGTTTGTGGCAAGTTTAATTGAAGAATTGATTGATGTTCTTGATAAAGAGAACACAGAATATGAAGGATTATTCGCTCTGTCCACTGAAAAGACCGGCTATATAGCGGGAAATGAGCTTGAAAAGCTTCAGGAGCTTTTGGAAAGGGAACAGGCTGCCGTGGGCAGGGTTAATATCCTTGAAAAAAAGCGCACTGAGGTGTCAAAGGATATAGCCGATGTTCTTAACGTACCTGAAAAGGAACTTACGGTAAGAAAGCTCATAGACATGCTTAAGGGTCAGAAGGATGAACAGGAAAGCCTTCAGGCAGTATATTCAAAGCTGAAAAGGACGCTTGAAAAGGTTGCCAGGGTAAACGACAGCAACCAGAAGCTTTTGACTGAGTCTCTGGATATGATACAGTTTGAGATTAATCTTGCACAGAGTATGCGAATGAGCCCGGAAACGGCCAATTACAACAAGGATATGTACAATAATTCCGGCTCGTACGGCACGGGTGGATTTGACGCAAAACAGTAAAAAGGAGGTGTTATTATGGCAAACGGAATGGGTGGACTGTACGTTGGAGTGTCAGGACTGCAGTCGGCACAGAATGCAATCAACACAACAGCACACAATATATCAAATGTAAATACAACAGGATACACAAGGCAGCAGGTTGTGTTTGGTGACAGTGCCTACACTAAAATAGGCCGTAATGCTGTTAATACACTTCAAAGCGGTATCGGAGTTGACATTCAGGCTGTAAGGCGATGCAGGGATGAGTTTCTTGACAAGGCTTACAGACAGGAGATAGGACGTCAGGGCTTTTATGAAAGTCAGTACGAGGCTGTCTGTGAGATAGAATCACAGTTTGGAGAAATGCAGGGTGTCAAGTTTCAGGAGATAGTTGACAATTTGAAAAGCTCCATGAACGAGCTGGCACTAAACCCGACAAGCAATGTTGCAAGATCTGCACTTGTACAAAGCTCTGTGGCATTTATAGACAGGGCAAATGAGATATATAACAGTCTTAAAAAATATCAGAATACGCTTAATACTAAGATAGCTTCCATGGTAGACAGGGTAAATGAACTTGGCTCTACCATACAGGAATTGAATTCGCAGATAACAAAGATAGAGGCCGACGGAGAGAAAGCTAACGACTTGAGAGATCAAAGAGATGCTGCACTCGATGAACTCGGCGCACTTGTTAAAATAGATTACGGTGAGGATTATAAGGGACAGGTAGAAATCAACGTAGAGGGAATACCGTTTCTTTCTTCTAACAGCCTTCTTACAATGAGCACTGAAGTGATAGAAGGTACTGACATGGTAAAACCCGTATGGGATTACATGGAAAAGAGAGACGTATTTAATCTTGATGTTGAGATATCTACGGAAAAGAATAATGATATAGGTGAACTTAAGGGACTTTTGCTTGCAAGAGGCGACGGTGTACCGGGATATGATGCACTGGAGGACGCGCAGGCATATGAAAAATATATAGAACCTTCGGTTATTATGAAAACATTTGCCGGCTTTGATAATCTGGTACACGCCATTATAACGGACATAAATGATGTGCTGTGTCCTGACGAAGATACTGAAAGAACCATAACAACTGCTGAAGGAATACAGGTAACGGGAATTTTTCTTGATATGGAAAAGACCGCATACGGCATGGATGATGACAGGAGCGTTGGCGTTGAACTTTTTGCAAGGGACTATACAGACAGATATATAAAACTTACCGGTGCTGACGGAAAGACATACTATATGAGAAATGATACCAATGCATTCGGAAATGAGTCGAAATACACATTGGGAAATGTAAGCGTCAATACTGAGGTGCTTGCAAACTACGGCAAGATTCCTCTTACAAGCAAGAATGGAGAGGAAGCGTTTGAAAAGGCAGAGGAGCTTTTGGACCTTTGGAAGAAGGAAGAACTGAAGCTCAATCCTTCAGGAGGAGACGCCGAGAATTATTCAAGCTATTACAATTCATTTATATACGACATCGGTAACACAGGCGAGTTTATGAACAATATGGCAAGCAGCGAATCGGCCATGGCACAGAGTCTTGACAACAGACGACAGGAGGTAGCGGGTGTATCTTCGGATGAGGAACTTACAAATATGATTAAGTTCCAGAATGCCTACAACGCCTCATCAAGATACATTACGGTTGTGAGCGAAATGCTTGAACATCTTATTGAACGGCTTGGCGCATAAGCTAAGGCTTATACAAAATAGGAAAGGAAGGAATACTTATGGCATCTACATTTTCCGGACTGACAATAGCATATACGGGACTTCAGACATATCAGGCAGCTACAAACACCACTGCACACAATATATCAAATGTTAAGACGGACGGATATTCAAGACAGAAACTTGACATAACGGCAGCAGACGCACTCAGGGTATATTCTTCATACGGCTGTGTGGGTCAGGGTGTTCAGGCAAACTCCATAGAGAGAGTCAGAAATGAGTATTATGACGAGAAGTACAGAAACAATGCTTCAAGACTCGGCGAATATGAAATGAAGGATAACTATATGACTCAGATAGAGGATTATCTTAATGAGTTTAAGCTGGAGGGCTTTACAACGGAATATGATAATTTCTTTAAGGCTCTTGAGGAGTTACAGAAAAATCCTTCTGACGATACCTTGAAAAATCAGGTTATAAGCTATGGTACGAGCATAGCCGAATATTTTAATACATTGTCTAAAAATCTTCAGGGTATTCAGCAAAATGCGAATCAGGAAATTCAGAACAAAGTAACGGAAATAAATACCATAGCCCAGAATATTGCATCGCTTAACAAGCAGATTAATATTATTGAGGTTCACGGTACTAAGGCAAATGACTTAAGGGATGAAAGAGATAAGCTTCTTGACGACTTGTCTTCAATAGTAAATATAGAAGTTTCTGAGAAAGAAATAGGAAACGGAGCTACTACATTTGATGTAAAGATAAACGGTCAGTATATCGTGGATACTTACAATTACAATACACTTGAGCTTACAGCCAAGGAAGACAGGCAGCATGCAAGTGACGCTGACGGAATGTATGATATTACGTGGTCAAACGGATTTACCTTTAACGAGTATCTTACAAGTCTCGGCGGTGAATTGAGAGCACTTATTGATATAAGAGACGGCTGCAATGACGGAATAGAAACAAGTGCAGGAAATGTTGAGTACTACGGTCAGGTAACAGCGAATTACAAAGGTATTCCACATTATCAGGCACAGCTTAACCGATTTGTAAATACATTTGTTGATGCCATAAACAGTGTGTTTAAGAAGGGCGAAAGTACCAACGGAGACGCCGGTATGGATTTCTTTACCGTAAAATATGAAGGTTCGGACTTATCGGCTACAAATATACAGGTGAATGAGGAGTATGTAAATCATCCTTCCAAATTCCCTACAACTTATGATGCAAGTCAGGGTATCAGCAATGCTGACCTGGTAGATGAAATGATAGCTTTAAAGGACGATAAGATGTTTGACGGCGGTACGGCTTCGTATTTTCTGCAAAGTCTTGTGTCAGAGGTGTCAATAGACGCGGAGAAGGCGAGAACCTTCAATACTAATTTTAAGAACATTTCCAATACGGTTAAGAATCAAAGACTTTCGGTTATGGGTACCGACGAGGATGAAGAAGCCATGGACCTTATGAAGTTCCAGAGCGCATATAACCTTTGCGGTCAGGTGATGTCAGTGCTTAACCAGATGTACAACAAGCTCATAAATGAAATGGGTATTTAGAAGTAAGTGCCTTTTGGCATAACGCTTCGGAATGGAGGCAATATGAGAATAACTAATTCGATGATGATTAACAGTTCTCTGGCAAACATAGCTACAAACAAAACTCAGATGAGTACGCTTGATACACAGCTGTCTACAAAAAAGAAGATAAGCAGACCATCGGAAGATCCTGTTGTGGCTATCAGAGCGTTAAGACTTAGAAGCTCTCTCACAGAGGTTACACAGTATCTTGAAAAAAATATTCCTGATGCGGACGCATGGATGAAGGTTACGGAAGGTGCACTTGCAGAGGTGGACGATATGTTCAGAGATGTTATAGAGTACTGTAACCAGGGCTCATCAGACCAGTTTGAGACAGATGACAGACAGACGATTATCAACTGTCTTGCGAAGCTTAAGGACTCCATATATGCACAGGGAAACGTAGATTATGCAGGACGTTATGTGTTTACCGGATATAAAACAGATTCCACGCTTACTTTTACCACGCAGGCGGATGCACAGGATAAAAAGTATACGATAACGGAGCCTATAAAGACGGATGACATATACTTAAAGACTGTTATAAAGGACAGCGTGGATGCAACAAATGTAACATTTATCGATAACGCTGACATGCCAAGCAGCGAGCAGGTATATACATATAAGTTGGCTTATAAGAATCTGTCCGACAGTACCGAAGGACCTATGCAGATTAGATATGATTATGACGAGAATGGAAATGCTGCGAGTACGATAGCGGTTACAAGTACTGTTTCAACCGATGCCGATGCTTATGTTGTGGGTGATGACGAAGTTAAGTTTCTTGCTGACACAGGCGAGCTTGTTATGGGAAGCAATGTGTATGCTTCCATAAGAAATGCCGATGATTTGACCATAGATTATGACAAGAACGGTTTTAATAAGGATGAGATAAAGCCTGAGCATTATTTTACCTGTATTGACAAGACTGACGCTGCGGAACCTGTAGAATATATAAAGGCTAAAAACGGACAGGATATTAACTACAATATAAGTTACAGCCAGAAGATTAAGGTAAATACTGAGGCGTCGGATGCATTGAGTTACAGAATAGGCGTTGATTTGGAGATGATGGAGGATTCGCTTGACAGGCTTTCAAATATAGAGGACAAAATTGGTAAGCTTGAAGCGATGAAAAAGGAAGCTATGTATGCTGACGAGGACAGCCAGAAGGCACTTGACTCCATGCTTGAGGCTGCCAACAAGGAAAGAGACATAGCAAAGAACGATATGCGAGAACTCTTTGACAAGAGTATTACCAAGTTTCAAAATCATCAGGAAAAGCTTGATTATGAGATAGCTGACATAGGAAGCCGAGGAGTAAGGCTTTCGCTTACAAAAAGCCGTCTGACAGAGCAGCAGACTACCATAAAGTCACTCAAGTCTGAGAATGAAGATATCGATTATGAAGATATCGTAATTGATTACTCATCAGCCGAGCTTATATATGAGGCGGCTCTTCAGTCAGCCGGCAAGGTGGTAAGACAGTCACTGCTTGATTTTCTGTAAGATATTCTGGGGTGACATAATTGGCAGGCAAAATGATTTGAAAAGCATAAGATAAGGCATTGAGCCTTTAAGATTAAAGAAAAGAGGTAGAAAATATGAAAATTAATACTAAGAATTTTGGTCAGATTGAAGTGGCTGATGAGAAACTTATTGAATTTCCTAACGGCATAATGGGATTTGAGAACATGAAAACATTTACTCTTATATTTGACGCCCAGAAGGAAGGCAGAAAGAATGTTATGTGGCTTCAGTCATTGGACGAAGAGGGCTTTGCAATGCCTATGGTAGACCCTCTTGCCGTGTGCGAAGGCTATGACCCGGTAGTGGAAGATGAGATACTTAAGTGCATAGGTGACTTTGAACTTGAAGATCTTCTTATACTTACCACTCTTACCGTACCTTCCGACATAACAAAGATGTCTACAAACCTTAAGGCTCCTATAATTATTAATACGGTTACCAAGAAGGGCTGTCAGGTCATAGTGGACAATGAAGAGTACGAAATCAAGCATTTTATCTATGATTATCTGAAGAAGGCGAAAGGAGAGGAATAAGATGTTAGCTTTATCAAGAAAAAAGGATGAGTCAATAATTATCAATAATGATATTGAGATTACCATATTGGACGTAAAAGGTGATCAGGTAAAGCTGGGTATCGTGGCACCTAAGTCTGTTCCTATTTACAGAAAAGAGATATATCTTGATATTAAACAGGCAAATGCAGAAGCTGCAAATGTGTCTTCGGTAGAAGAATTAAAAAAATTATTTTAAAGGTTAACTTTTCTATTTAACCTACCGATAGAATAAGTAAACGATAATTATAACTGTAGGTACGCAGGATGCGTACTAAAAGTGCGTTGAAGGTACAGAAAGTGCATTGAAAGCGCTTTAAGGTTTTTTCACATGGAGGTGTATTAAAATGGCAGTTGAAAGTGTAAAAAATGTTCAGATGACATCTTTCCAGCCGGCACAGACTGCTTCTCAGCCCAGTGCTCCGGAAGCTGCAAGCGAAGCAAAAGAAACAGAAAAGGTAACTGAGAGTGTTGCTTTAAATCCTCCTGCTCCCGAAAGTCAGGAGGATGAGTCAAAGCAGATTCTCGAGAAGGATCCTAGTGATTCCACCATTAAGCAGGCTATCAAAGAAATCAATAAAAAGATGAACTGTACGGTGGCAGAATTCGGATATCATGAGGGAACACACAGAGTAACCATTAAGATTAAAGACAAAGATACCGACAAGGTACTCAAGGAAATACCGGCGGAGAAGACTCTCGATATGATTGAGAAGGCTTGGGAACTTGCAGGTATTCTCGTTGATGAAAAAAGATAGGAGGAAAGCAGTATGACAATGAGAGTTTCAGGTATGGTATCAGGACTTGATACGGACGCGCTTGTTCAGGAACTTGTATCTGCTTATTCAACCAAAAAAGATAATCTTGTCAAAGCCCAGACAAAGCACGAGTGGAAAATGGATGCGTGGAAGGACATGAACTCGAAGATATACAGTTTCTACACAAAGAAGCTGTCCAACATGAGACTTTCAAGCGCATATTCCGCTAAGAAAGCGACTATTTCAAAGACTTCCGCAGCTACAGTAAGCGCTTCGACGAGCGTGGCAAACGGTACGCAGTCCCTTAAAATAACAAAGCTTGCAAAGGCAGGCTACCTTACGGGTGCAAAGATAGCCGCAGAGGATGGCGGCAGACTTACCGCAAGCACAAAACTCAGTGATGTTAAGGGCATGGAGGATTTGACTGCAGGCTCTAAGATAACGGTAAACGGCAAGGATATTGACATTACAAGTGATATGAATATAGGTCAGCTGGTTTCCAAGATGAAAGCTGCGGGCGTAAATGCAAGTTTTGATGAGAATAATCAGAGATTTTATATCAACGCAAAGTCAAGCGGAAAGGATAATGATTTTTCTCTTACGGCGGCAACGGATTCGGGAATCAATGTCCTTAAAGCGCTTGGCGTATTTACCGTAAATGATGCCGATAAGGCAGCTTATGAAAAGTATGCAAATCTTTCTGATGATGAGATAGTTGCTCTTAAGGCGAAAACGGCAGCAGCACAGTACTATACGGATGCCAGTTATACGGAGAAGCTTTCAAAGCAGAACGAAAATTACCAGAAGCAGATAGAAGATATAACAAAGAGTGCCGAAAACATTACGAAGCAGATAGAAAAGCTTAATGAGCAGAGAGCCAATGATGTCAATACGGAAGACGACATCAAGGCTATTGACGAAAAGATAGCTAAGCTTAATAAGGATTTGGATACGGCTAACGAAAATATTGCAAAAGCACAGCAGCTTATTGAGGACAATAATGAGTATCTGAATGATCCTGACAAGTTGTCTGCAAAGGTTGTTGAACTTAATGCGGATATTGACAGCAAAGTGTCAGATGATATTGACAGCAAAGTAAGCGCGGCAAGAAAAGCACTTCTTGAAGGCGGATCGACAGACACATCCGGAGACGGAGCGGTCAGAATTGTCGGAAGTGATTCGGAGATATGGCTTAACGGTGCCAGATACACAAGCAATACCAACACATATTCGATTAACGGTCTTACAATACAGGCACAGGAGCTTACGGGCAATGATGAAGTAACGATAAATGTTGATACTGACGTAGATGCAGTATACAATACCATCAAGGATTTCTTTAAGGGCTACAATGAGCTTATAAAGGAAATGGATGTAAAGTATAATGCAGCATCTTCGGGAAGTTATGAACCGTTGACCTCTGAGGAAAAGGAGGCTATGACCGAGGATGACATAGAGAAGTGGGAGACGAAGATTAAGGATGCCCTTCTTCGCAGGGATTCTACGCTAGGAAACGTATCTACTGCCATGAAAAACGTTATGCTTAAGTCGTATGACGTAAACGGTACTAAGATGTCACTATCAAGCTTTGGAATAAAGACCCTCGGATATTTTTCTGCGGCAGATAATGAAAGAGGCGTTTATCACATTGACGGTGATTCGGATGATGAAAATACATCAGGAAATACTGATAAATTAAAAGAAGCCATAGCCAACGATCCGGAAAGCGTAATAAGCTTCTTCCAGCAGCTTTCAACAGATTTGTATGATACGCTTACGGATAAGATGAAAGGCTCTACTTTGAGCAGTGCTTATACGGTCTATAATGACAAGCAGATGAAGACAGAGTATGACTCATACAAGAGCAAGATAAGCGATATGGAAGATTATCTTCAGGATAAGGAAGATTACTGGTACAAGAAATTCTCTGCCATGGAAACTGCGCTGTCAAAGTTACAGTCAAGTACCTCATCACTGACATCGCTTTTTGGAAACGGCTAATCAGTAAAGTAACATCAAGGAGGACGCGTGTATGGCGTACAATAATCAGGGATACGCGCAGTATGCTAACAGCAAGATAGCTACGGCTTCGCCGGCAGAACTTACCCTTATGCTTTATGAGGGAGCCATAAAATTCTGCAATATAGCAATACTTGCCATAGAACAGAATGATTTGATGAAAGCTCACACCAATATTATAAAGGTGGAGCGTATAATAGAAGAGTTTCAGGCAACGCTTAATTTCAAATATCCTGTAGCTAAGGATTTTGACGAAGTTTATAAGTATATTTATGCAAGACTTATAGACGCTAATATGACCAAGGATAAGGAAATTCTTGAAGAAGTGTTAAAACACCTAAGAACTATGAGGGATACATGGAAAGAAGTTATGCGTCTGGCAAAAACTAATGCATAGAATTTGAAGCCCGTTTTACAGCAGGAACGCCTTTCGACGTTCCTGTATTTGTCAAACTGCGGAAAGGCGGTACTATGGATTACACCAAGGATTATGTATTGATATTAAAAGAAAGTCTTGAGAGAAAAATCGGCATACTTAAGCAGCTTAAAGAATACAATGATGAACAAAAAAAGCTGTGCAGTGCAGAAAATTTTGACATAGAGGCTTACGACGTACTTGTTGAGAAAAAGTCAAAGCTTGCTGATGATTTGGAAACCATAGACGGCGGATTTTCGTCTGTGTATGACAGGGTAAGCACAGAACTTAAGGAAAATAAAGATAAGTACAGTTCTGATATAGCAGACATGCAGCGTTACATAGCGCTGATAACCGATATGATTGCAGGAATACAGGCAGATGAAAAACGCATATTTGAAATGGCTAAGTCAAAGCTTGATATAAGGCGCAAGGAAGTCGTTGCAGCAAAGAAGAGCAATCAGATAGCGGCAAATTACTATAAATCAATGAGCAGGACGAGCGTGTCTGACCCTCAGTTTATGGACAAGAAAAAATAAATGAAAAAATTTTGATAAAGGGGTTAAGTATCCCCGAAACGCTCCGATATATATTACAAGAAAAACAAATTAAAACAGCACAGGCACACAGACCTGTAAGCTGTAAAAAGTTTTTTAAAAAAATTGTATATGGGGTATAAAGTTATTCATACTTTATCCGATATATATTACAAGTAAAACAAATTTACTTAAGCCCGGCAGGAACAATCGGAAAAGCGCGCAAGAAGAGGAAGCCTGCTACAACAAAATCACATGTGGCAAAGGACGCCGCATTTATTTCAAGGAGGAATTATTATGGTAGTACAACACAATCTTACAGCAATGAACACAAACAGACAGTTAAGCATCACAACAGGTTCTCAGGCTAAGTCTACTGAGAAGTTATCATCAGGTTACAAGATTAACCGTGCAGCAGATGATGCAGCTGGTCTTACAATCAGTGAGAAGATGAGAAGCCAGATCAGAGGTCTTAACAAAGCTTCTGACAATGCTCAGACAGGTATTTCTTTAATTCAGACAGCAGAAGGTGCGTTAAATGAAGCACATGACATTCTTCAGAGAATGAACGAGCTTGCTACACAGGCTGCTAACGATACAAATACCACATCAGACAGAACAGCTATCCAGAAGGAAATCGATGCTCTTACAGCAGAGATCGATAGAATTGCATCTACAACACAGTTCAACACAATGAACTTACTTGACGGTACATTCACAGGAAAGAACCTTCAGGTTGGTGCTTTGGAAGGACAGAAGATTGCTCTTACAATCGGTGCTATGAACGCATCTACATTGGGAGTTAAGTCAATCAGCGTAGATTCATTCACAACAGCTGGTTCTTCAATCACTAAGATTCAGGCAGCTATCAGCCAGGTATCTACACAGCGTTCTGCTTTAGGTGCTGTTCAGAACAGACTTGAGCACACTGTAAAGAACCTTGATACAACTGCTGAGAATACTCAGTCAGCTGAGTCACTTATCAGAGATACTGATATGGCTGAAGAGATGGTTAACTACAGCAAGAACAACATTCTTGCTCAGGCAGGTCAGTCAATGCTTGCTCAGGCTAACCAGTCAAATCAGGGTGTTCTTTCACTATTAGGCTAATTAGAACTATCATAGGCAAAGCCGGTTGAATAAACCGGCTTTGTTTTTTAAGAAATAAAATAACCATAGGATGTGAAGCGACTATGAGAATGATATTGGATGAAGTACGTTCGCTAAAGGAACGTCTTAATGATATAGGAACAGCTCTTATAAAAAATGATATAAATGCCTTGTCTGAGCTTATAAAGGAGTCTCAAAATATTACAAAGGTATTTACTGCATTTGTAGGTGACGCACCGGAACTTAATAGTATGGGCTTGGACCTTCCGATAGATATTATCAGTGAACAACTGTCGAGATACATTGAGGGAATTAAAAATCGGGATATGATGCTATTGACTGATAATGTAAATTTTGAACTTCTTGATACGCTTAAGGTGTACGAAGAAATATTGCTTCAATTAAGTTGAGAGGTGCTTATGGAAAACGAGATATATAATAAGAACAAAGCTTCGTTTATGAATTTTGCAAAAAACAAGTCAGAAATTCTTGAAAAACTTGATGGCATAAAGGTAGAAAATGTAGGTGTTGAGAATGACATAGTGGCTGTTGAAAAGGATAATCGCTTATGGTACTTGAACAGCTGTTATGATTCAAAGGAGTGTGCCAGAATTTACGCTTCGCAGTACAGTGATGTAAAGTATAATGCACTTCTTTTAGTGTTTGGCTTTGGAAACGGTGATTATATAAGAGAACTTTTAAAACAGGTAAATAATCAGGTGGTCATAATATATGAACCGGACCCGCATATATTTAAGGCTGTTATGGATACCATTGATATATCTGACATATTGGAAGATTCCCGGGTTTTTATGGCTGTAGCGGATGTGTGTTATGAATATCTTAAGGAGTATCTGATTACATTTGTAGATTACAGTAATATGAAGATAAATGTGCTTCTGTCACTTCCGCAGTACAATATAATTTATGGAGACGAATATAAACATTTCTCGGAATATTATATTGAAGAGGCAAGCTCTGTTGTATTTACAAGAAACACTGTCTATATGTATGGAAAAGAGTTTGTACAAAATGCATTATCAACTATTCCTGATGCGATAAGACAGTATTCCGTGTGCCAGGCAAAGGCTGCCATAGAAAAGATGGATGTTGAGCATACACCTGCTATTTTAGTGTCGGCAGGTCCTTCTCTGGATAAAAATGTGGCACTGCTTAAGGAGGCTAAAGGAAAAGCCTTCATTATGGTTGTGGATACGGCACTAAAGTCGGTAATAAGAAGCGGAGTAATGCCGGATCTTACCATAACAATAGATTCCCACAAACATATTACATTATTTGAAAATTCGGGATTTGAAAATGTACCTATGATAGTATCCCTGAATTCAAATCCGAAAATATATCCGATGCATAAGGCAAAGAGATTTTACTATTGTGGGGGCGATGAATATCTGGCATATCTATACAAAGAGTTTAAGCATACCATAGTCAGGCTTGAAACAGGCGGTTCGGTAGCAAATGATGCCTTTTCTTTTTTGAGATATGTGGGATTTAAGAATATAATATTGATAGGTCAGGATTTGGCATATCCGGATAATCAGGGCCATTCCAAAGAGGCATATGATGGAAATGAAAAGAAAATAGAGTATACTGACAACGGAAAGTATCTTTATGTTGAAGATATATTTGGCAATCAGGTGCTTACTGAGCAAAATATGAATATGTACAGAAAATGGTTTGAAAGTCAGATATTAAGGTATAAAGATTTAAATGTTATAGATGCCACGGAAGGCGGTGCGCTTATTCACGGCAGCACGATTATGACATTACGGGAAGCTCTGGATAAATATTGTAGCGAAGATATACATATTGAAGGCATATTTGATAATCTTCAGCCGGTATTTGATGAGCAGGAACAAAAGAAAATTTTTGAAACGATAAGAGATATACCAAGGCAGCTTGATGAAGACGAAAAACTGATAAAACAGGGCATAAAAGACTATGAACGCTTATTGGAACTTGCCGGTAAAGGAAAATATTCCGGCTCCGAGTACAAAAAGACGGTGGATAAGATAAGCGAAATTAACAAATTCGTTGAAAATGATGCTGTTCTTTGCATGGTATCTAAATATGTGATGAAGGAACAGTATGAGGTTCTTGAAAATGTGTATAATTATGACAATGAATTAAGTCAGTATACACAGATACGCGAAATAACAGAGCATGGAACAAAGATGCTTAATGCATATCTTGACGGAATAGAAAAATTCAGACAGGATTATCCTATACTTCTTGAAAATATGCAGTAAATAATAGTGTCGTAATATGTTTTGGTTTTAAAAGAATATAAATGCGGAGGATTAAAGCGTGAAAATACTCGCTGTAATACCTGCAAGGGCAGGTTCTAAAGGAATACCCAACAAAAATATAAGGATAGTGGGAGAGCATCCTCTTGTGTATTATGCCATAAATAATGCTCTTTCCTCAAAATACATAACAGACGTAATCGTGTCAACGGACTCTTCTGAGGTAGGCATTATAGCAAAGCAGATGGGTGCTGCCTTAAAATGGCGCGACGCTTCACTCTGCGGTGATGCGGTAACGCTGGATTCCGTTATATACGACGCCATACCTAAGACAGAAAATTGGGATTATATAGTGACAATGCAGCCAACCTCACCAACACTTAAAAGCAGTACGCTTGATGAGGCGATACGATATGCTGTTGAAAATGAACTTGATACGCTTATATCTGCAATAAACGCGCCTCATCTTACATGGGGGGTATCCGAAGGCAGAAAAGTTCCTAATTATGAAAAACGCCTTAACAGGCAGTATCTGCCTCCGTGCTATTTTGAAACGGGTGCCTTTGTCATATCAAAAGCCGCTGTTGTGACGCCTGACAGCCGTATAGGCAAAAAAGTGGATGTGTATGAGGTGTCAGAGGAAGAAGCGGTAGATGTAGATACTTTTGAAGACCTTAAAAATGTGACAACCATTCTGCAGAAAAAGAAGGTTGCCATATATGTAAACGGAAATAACAAGCGTGGAATGGGACATATATACCGGGCACTTGAACTTGCTGACGAATTTTATCTTAAACCGGATATATATTATGACATTAATCAGACGGATGTCAAAATATTTGGAAATACCACACACAATCTCATACCTGTAAACGGAATAGCGGAATTGTTTGAGATTTGCAGAAAAATGCAGTATTCCGTATTTATAAATGACATACTGACTACATCAATAGATTATATGATAGGACTGCGCTCAGTGCTTCCGAATGCAAAAATTATCAATTTTGAGGATGACGGCGAGGGAACCGTGAAGGCTGACCTCGTATTCAACGCACTTTATCAGGATAGTGAACTGCCGCAGATATATGCCGGTGAAAAGTATTATATATCAGCAAAGACATTTATGTTCTATGAACCGATAGTCATAAAGGAAAAGGTGGGTAAGGCATTTATATCCTTTGGCGGAGCTGACCCGCAGAATTATTCAGACAGAATACTTAGAATTATATCAAAGCCTGAATACAGCGCATATCATTTTGTAGTAGTGCTTGGACGTGCAAAACAGAACGTGGACAGCCTTATGGAATACAACCGGTTTGAAAATATAGAGGTGCTTTATGACGTTTCAAATATGCCGGAGCTTATGTCAGGGTGCGATGTGGCGGTGACCTCGCGCGGACGTACAGGTTATGAACTGGCAATGCTTGGCATTCCGACCATAGCCATGGCACAGAATGTCAGGGAAGAAAAGCATGGCTTCATATGCAATGAAAACGGATTTACATATATAGGACTTAATCCGGCAGATGAGATAATTGAAACAAACCTTAAGATGTATCTGGGACTGTCGCGTGAGAGCAGACAGCATTTTCAGGATTTGCTTCTTAGCCATGACTTAAGGGGCGGAAGAAAACGCGTTATGGGAATGATAGAAAATGTGTAATCAACAGTGAAAGGAATAAGCCTATGAGTAAACCATACATAATAGCAGAGATGGGAGTAAATTTTTATGATACTGCCAGAGTGATGAATATATCTTTGATTGACGCTGCTAAGCTGTATATAGACAAAGCGGCCGAAGCAGGTATAGACTGTGCAAAATTTCAATCATATAAGGCAGGTACTATAGTGTCAAAAAATTCTCCTGCATATTGGGATACCACTAAAGAGCCTACTAAGACCCAGTATGAACTGTTTAAAAAATTTGACAGTTTTGGAGAAGCTGAATACAGGGAACTCTGCGAGTATACTCATTCAAAAGGAATGGACTTTACATCAACGCCTTTTGATTATGATTCGGCAGACTATCTGTATGATATGGTTGATTTTTACAAGATTTCTTCGTCAGATTTGTCTACCCTTCCGTTTATACGACATATAGGAAGAAAGGGAAAGCCGGTGTATATGTCCGTGGGCGCGGCGTATCTTTCAGAGGTTGATGAGGCGGTCAGAGCCCTGAAGGAAAGCGGATGCAGGGATATTGTGCTGTTTCACTGTGTGCTTTCGTACCCGACTGACCCTAAAAATGCCAATCTTAGAATTATTCAGACATTGAAAAGGGATTTCCCTGATGTCAGGGTGGGATTCAGCGACCATGTTGCTCCTGACGAAAATATGATGACTCTTGCTACGGCATATATGCTTGGTGCAGAAGTCATCGAGAAGCATTTTACGCTTGATAAGAGCCTTGAAGGAAATGACCACTATCATGCGGGAGACCCGGAGGATTTCAAAAAGGCGATAGCTAATTTTAAATGGATTGATACGGTGCTTGGCAGCGGTGAAAAGACGGTGCTTGACTGTGAGATAATTCCGAGAAGGGAAGCAAGAAGATCCCTTGTGCTTACAAGAGATATGGAGGCAGGAGAGGTTATCACTGCTAAGGATATTATGGCAAAGAGGCCGGGAACGGGTATATCTCCGGAGTATGCAGATATAGTTACCGGACGTGAAGTGAAAATGGATTTGAAAGAGGATACCATACTCACGTGGGATATGGTATAGAAGAAATGGAGAGCTGAAGTGAAAAATTGTGTATTGCGTAGTGTAGAAGATAAAGAGCCCGGAGAGTGTCCAAATAATATACATAATTTTCCTTTGGCTCTTTCTGTCTGCATAATAACAAAAAATGACGCTGTAAGGCTAGAAAGATGCCTTGAGAGTATGAAAAATTTCCCGATTCAGGTAGTGGCAGTGGATACGGGTTCGACGGACAATACAATGGAAATGCTTTCGGAGTGGAAAAAGGAGGGAAAATCCTCATTTTCACTAAAAACAGGCACATTCACGTGGATTGATGATTTTGCCGCGGCGAAAAATGCGGCTGTTTTGATGGCAGACAATGATGTTGTGATGGTGCTTGACAGTGACGAATATATGGTAAATACATCCGTCAAGGATTTAGAGGAAGCCTTGCGCCTTGTTTCAGAGAATAAGAGCAGGGTGGGGCGCATAAAGCGCGCCAATATATACGAGCGTGGCGGCGAGGAGTGCGTCAACAATGAGTATATCAGCAGGGTGTTTTCACGTTCGGTTTACAGGTACTTTGGCAAGGTTCACGAGCAGCTTGTAAGAATTGACGGAAATAACAGTGAACCTTTGCTTATAAGCCTTTCGGTAAATATCAATCATGACGGATATGCGGGAAACGAAGAGGAGCGCAGGGAGAAGGCTTTAAGAAATATAAGGCTTCTTAAGGCAATGCTTTCTGATTCAGGTAATGATCCTTATGTGCTTTACCAGCTTGGAAAGAGTTGTTATATGGCAGGAGAATACAATGAGGCGGCAGAGTATTTTGACAAGGCACTTTGCTTTGATGTAAATCCAAGACTTGAATGGGTAGTGGATATGGTGGAAACATACGGATATGCCCTGCTTAATTCAAATCAGTCAGAGAAGGCACTGGCGCTTGAAAATATATATGATGAATTTGGAAACAGCGCCGATTTTAAGCTGCTTATGGGTCTTATTTATATGAATAACAGAAGATATGAAGCTGCGGTAAATGAATTTCTTGAAGCGACTAAGTATAATGAGAGCAGAATGCAGGGCGCAAATTCCTACATAGCATACTATAATGCAGGCGTTGTCATGGAATGTCTGGGCTATATAGAGGAGGCAGTTTTGTTGTACGAAAAATGTGGGGATTACGCTAAAGCTAAGACACGCCTTGATGCGTTGAAGAAATAAAATATAATAATGATGTACATCGGATGAAAGCATATTAAAAAAGCAGCCATACTTATATGAACCGATATTTGCTTCGGAGTAAATCATATGAGTGGTGGCTGCTTTATATATATCCGTTAAACATCATTCCTGAATACACGCTTGTGGAGTACGGCGAGTTCAGAGTGAGCTTAGGGTTTTTGTAGGAGACGATAATCTTGTTGGCATATGCCATAGGGTCGAGTACGGCAGAGTCGGCTTTGCCTTTTAGGTCGTTCTTAAAGTTTTTGAAATCTTTAAGGATGTCTGACATGCTTTCTGTCTTACTGATGTTTTCAAGAGTGGTACTGTCTATGTCTATCTTTCCGTCTTCTGATATGTTAAGTCCGTTCTGCGACAAAATGGAATGGTATGCTTTTGCTATGCTGCTGAAATCCTTGTATAGCATAGAGGTGCTTTTTGAAGCTGCCGACTGGTTTTTTGACAGGTCTATCATGGAATTGTAGCCGTGTACCATATTCTTTATGTTGTCTATCATTGAATCAGTATCTGCTTTAAGCCCAAGTGTTACGGGAGAATCAGAGGCAGATTTGAGGGTAATGTCATATGCTTTTCCGAGTATAAAGTTGTTTGAAGAACTTGTGCGTTCTTCACCGTTTACGGTAAACAGGGCATCCTGAGGATACTGCGTGGTATGATTCAGACCCAGTGCTGCGACCGAACCGCGCTCAGGCGAACTGTCATCATCAACCGTAAATATGACAGGTGAATCCTCATCTATGATTCCTGTGGCATTTGAACTTACCACAAGGGCATTGTTGCCAAGCGTGTCGGTGCTCAGTGATGCGTTGAGACCTATGTTTGAGTTGTTTATAAGTCTTGCCAGCTTGTTCTGTATGTCAATGTTGGTGTCATTACTTCCGACCGTATATTGGAATTCGTATGTGACATTTGCTATATCCACGTCAAAGGAATAGTGACCTGAAGGAAGAGCCTTTGCCTGAGGGGCAAGGTATGTACCTGTGTTAATCTGAGGTGTGGCTGTGCTCTTTACGTCAATGCTTACATCAGGATATGAACCGGAGCTGCTGCCGACAAATTTGGCTTCAAGGACGTCTTCGTTGGAAGAGTAGGCGAGCTTTTTGAAGTTTGAATCGCTGTCATCGCTTATCTCATCCAGAACGCTGCTTAGTGCAAGAGCATTTTCTTTGACGTCTATGGCAAATTTTTGTGCGTCAACAGACAAATCTACCTTATAAAAAGGAGCTTTGCTGTTTGCCTTCATAATATTGTTGTAAACATTCCGCAGTTCGCTTTTTTTATGGGTGTCGTATTTAGATTGAGTCCTGGTATTGCCATACTGGGACATATAATAATGGTATACACTACTTATCATAGCCAGTTCACCTCCTTGTCTGCCTAGATATATATGAAAGCAGGAAATCCGTTCCCGCAGGGTTTATGAAATTTACTTGTCGGAAAAGAACCTTCAAAAGAGGGCACTTCTCCTTATATTTGATTATATTATAATACTTCTGGGCGTATTTGTCACTATGTTTTTTGAAAAAAGTGTGAAAAATGCTTGCTTATTTTGGCGAGATATTATATAATGAACAAACCTAAAGAGATACATTTAGTTGAATATTTTTTAAAAAAGTGTTGACGAGGTTGCAGAAGGTGTGATATATTAGACTGGCTATGGAAGGTCTTTTTTTTATGCCTAAAATTTTAACAAGAATTTAAGTGGAGGTGGAAGCTGTGCGAGTAAAGATAACATTGGCATGTACGGAGTGCAAGCAACGTAATTACAATATGACCAAAGAAAAGAAGTTGCATCCGGACAGAATGGAAACTAAGAAATATTGTAAGTTCTGTAAGGCACATACTTTACACAAGGAAACAAAGTAATCCAGTACTTTTGAAAGGTGGAAAACATGGGAGAGAAATCTAGTTCATCAGAAGCTCCGAAGAAGAGCTTTTGGAAAGGTTTGAAGTCAGAATATGCAAAAATATCATGGCCTGATAAAAAAACTCTCACCAAAGAAACAACGGCAGTTATATTCTATACGGCTGTGTTGTCACTTTTAATAATGGCATTAGACTTTATATTCCAGTTTGGAGTAGATAAGCTGTTGTCTTGGTAAGAGGTGAAAGTAATGGAAGAAGCTAATTGGTATGTAGTGCATACTTATTCCGGATACGAGAATAAGGTAAAGGCAGACATTGAGAAAACAATCGAAAACAGAAAGCTCCAGGACCAGATATTAGAAGTTTCGGTTCCTATGGAGGACCTTGTAGAGCTTAAGAACGGCGTTAAAAAGCAGGTGTCAAAGAAAATGTTTCCGGGCTACGTACTCATTCATATGATTATGAATGATGAAACATGGTACGTGGTTCGTAACACAAGAGGCGTTACGGGATTTGTCGGTCCCGGATCAAAGCCGGTTCCTTTGACGGAAGCAGAGATGCGTCCGCTCGGTATCAAGCTTTCCAAGAACGTGGTTATCGATTTTACTGAAGGCGATTCGGTTACGGTTGTGTCCGGAGCGTGGGAAGGTACTGTTGGCGTGATTAAAGCCATAAACCAGAACAAGCAGTGTGTAACTATCAATGTTGACATGTTCGGTCGTGAAACACCGGTAGAAATAAGTTTCACAGATATTAGAAAAGTCTGACATAAAAGCAAAGACAAATTTTTTCTATAATTTATAGAAAATGTATTTTAAGAAACGACCGCATTGCGGTGCGTGGGAGGATTCCTTTTATAGCAGTGCGAATCCGCAAATTTACCACAATATTTTAGGAGGTGCCAAAATGGCAAAGAAAGTAACAGGTTATATCAAACTTCAGATTCCTGCTGGAAAGGCAACACCAGCTCCACCGGTTGGTCCTGCATTGGGACAGCACGGTGTAAATATCGTTGAATTCACAAAGCAGTTTAACGCTAAGACAGCAGACCAGGACGGAATGATTATTCCGGTTGTTATTACAGTATATGCTGACAGAAGCTTCAGCTTCGTTACAAAGACTCCACCTGCTGCAGTACTTCTTAAGAAGGCTTGTAACATTAAGTCAGGTTCAGCTGCACCTAACAAGACAAAGGTTGCTACTATTACAAAGGCAGAGCTTCAGAAGATTGCTGAGCTTAAGATGCCTGATTTGACAGCAGCTTCACTTGAGGCAGCTATGAGCATGATAGCAGGTACAGCAAGAAGTATGGGTATCACAGTAGTTGATTAATTTTAAAATGTGGGAGGAAATGGTTTTATAAATGATAAAATCATTAGAAGAAGGTATTTCTTCCCGAGGTGTGACATACACCAATATCCGATATTACCACTAGGAGGTTTTTTTAGAAATGAAAAGAGGAAAAAAATACGTTGAGGCGGCTAAGAACATTGACCGCGCAACTCTTTATGATTCAACAGAGGCTGTTTCTTTAGTAAAGAAGTCAGCAGTTGCTAAATTTGATGAAACAATCGAGGCTCATATCAGAACAGGCTGTGACGGACGTCACGCTGAGCAGCAGATTCGTGGTGCAGTAGCACTTCCTCACGGAACAGGTAAGACTGTAAGAGTACTTGTATTCGCTAAAGGCGATAAAGTAAATGAGGCACAGGCTGCAGGTGCAGATTTTGTTGGCGGCGAGGAGCTTATTCCTAAGATTCAGAACGACAACTGGTTCGAGTTTGACGTAGTAGTTGCCACACCGGACATGATGGGCGTTGTAGGTCGTTTGGGACGTGTACTTGGTCCTAAGGGCTTAATGCCGAATCCAAAGGCCGGAACGGTTACTATGGACGTTGCAAAGGCTGTTCAGGAAATTAAAGCCGGTAAGATTGAGTACAGATTAGACAAGACAAATATCATTCATGTGCCAATCGGTAAGGCATCATTTACCGAAGAACAACTCGCAGACAACTTCCAAGCAATCATGGATGCAATCGTTAAGGCTAAGCCTGCTACACTTAAGGGTCAGTATTTGAAGAGCATTACACTTGCTTCTACAATGGGTCCTGGTGTAAAACTTAGCACAGCAAAATATAACGGATAATATTTTGTAAAAAATGTATTGACATCATATATAAATGAATGGTACAATATCCAAGAATTTGAACTGCCGTAGACAGCAGGTACCCGAAAGGGTGTAAGCGAAAGCCGCCTGCCGAGGATTAATTTAGTGTAATTATGACTATTTAACGCCTCCTATGGAAACACAGGAGGCGTGTTTACGTTCAGTTGAAATAAAATCTATAAGGAGGAAAATCACTCATGGCAAAAGTAGAAATCAAGAAGCCAATAGTAGATGAGATTTCAGCGCATCTTGACGGAGCTAAGGCTGCTGTTGTTGTAGACTATCGTGGTCTTACAGTAGAACAGGATACAGCACTTCGTAAGAAGTTAAGAGAAGCAGGTGTTGTATACAAGGTATACAAGAACACATACATCAACTTTGCTATAAAGGGTACAGCTTTTGAAGAGCTTTCAAAGCATTTGGAAGGACCAACAGCTATCGCTATAAGCAAGGAAGATGCAACAGCACCGGCAAGAATACTTTTTGACTTCAGCAAGAACGCACCTGCACTTGAGCTTAAGGCCGGTGTTGTTGAAGGAACTTACTATGACGAGAAGGGTATTCAGGTTATCGCTACTATCCCTTCAAAGGACGAGTTACTTGCAAAGTTCCTTGGAAGTATCCAGTCACCTATTACAAACTTTGCTCGTGTACTTAAGCAAATCGCTGAGAAAGACGGAAGCGCAGAGGCTTAAATAACGTTAATGCGAATTGCTCGCAAATCGCTTAAAAGCACGGAAGCGCAGAGGCTTAAATAACGTTGTAATGTAACATTTTATCAAATTATATTTCAAATGGAGGAAATAAAAATGACAACTCAAGAGATTATTGAAGTAATCAAAGGATTAACAGTATTAGAATTAAACGATTTAGTAAAGGCTTGCGAGGAGGAGTTTGGTGTTTCTGCAGCAGCAGGTGTTGTTGTAGCAGCAGGCCCAGCCGCAGCAGCTGAGGAAGAGAAGACAGAGTTTGACGTTGAGCTTACAGAGGGTTCAGGCGTTAAGGTTATCAAGGCTGTTCGTGAAATCACAGGTCTTGGTCTTAAGGAAGCAAAGGATCTTGTTGATGGTGCTCCTAAGATGCTTAAGGAAGGCGTTTCTAAGGAAGAGGCTGAGTCAATCAAGGCTAAGCTTGAGGCTGAAGGCGCAAAGGTTACTCTTAAGTAATTAAAACCGATTATGATAAAGTGCAAAGCGGACTCACAATGTCTGCTCTGCTTATGAAAAGCTGTGGGATAATCCTGCAGCTTTTTTTGATAAGTGTGAGCCTGTCACACACATCTCCAACAGGTGCTAAAGAAGAGAAGTTTACTGCCTTGTCACGGGCTTTAACGGTGCAATGAAAATATACCTAAAAAATATGAGTTTTTTTGAAAAAATTTCCTTGACAGGCTTGAATTTCTATGTTAGTATGGATGATGCACTATTGTGGCTTTCTGACCTCAATAGTGACTATTACACAAAAACTAGACCAAGGGGTGAATCGTCGAAATGGAAAAAAATAGAATCCATCCAGAGAAATTTGGTAAAGTAACAAGAATGAGCTATTCCAAACAGAACGAAGTATTAGAGATGCCTAATCTGATAGAAGTTCAGAAGGACTCTTACGAGTGGTTCCTTAATGAAGGCCTTAAGGAAGCGTTTGCGGATATCTCCCCAATCGCGGATTACAGTGGCCATTTGAGCCTGGAATTCGTGGATTTTGCTTTGTACAAAGATGATGTCAAGTATTCAATTGAAGAGTGCAAGGCAAGAGATGCTACGTATGCAGCACCGCTTAGAGTTACGGTAAGACTCTACAATAAAGAAAATGACGAGATTAACGAACATGAGATATTTATGGGCGACTTACCTCTTATGACAGATACAGGTACGTTCGTAATTAATGGCGCTGAGCGAGTAATCGTAAGCCAGTTGGTTCGTTCTCCGGGTATCTATTATGATATACAGCACGACAAGATAGGAAAAGAACTGTATTTCAATACTGTTATTCCTAATCGTGGTGCCTGGCTTGAGTACGAAACTGATTCTAATGATGTATTTTATGTTCGCGTCGATAGAACCAGAAAAGTTCCTGTCACGGTACTTGTACGTGCTTTGGGATACGGAACAAATGCAGAAATTTTAGATTTGTTTGGCGAAGAACCTAAGATTTTGGCAACTCTTGAAAAAGACAGTGCCGAGAATTATTCTGATGGTTTATTAGAGCTGTACAAAAAAATCAGACCGGGCGAGCCTCTTTCTGTTGACAGTGCAGAAAGTCTGCTCAACAATATGTTCTTTGACCCTAGAAGATATGACCTTGCTAAGGTAGGAAGATATAAGTTTAACAAGAAGCTTGCTTTGAGAAACAGAATAGCAGGTTTTGTTCTCGCAGAAGACGTAGTGGATACTACTACAGGTGAAATTATCGCTGAGGCAGGCACCATGGTTACAAAGGAGCTTGCTGACGATATTCAGAATGCCGCTGTAAATTCACTCTATCTTCAGGTAGAGGATCACAAGGTAAAGATTCTTTCAAATATGATGGTTGACATTACAAAGTTTGTTGACATCACGGAAAAGGAAGCAAGAGAACTTGGCGTTACAGAGCAGGTATTCTATCCGGTTCTCTCTAAGATTTTAGAGGAAAATGACAAGCTTGAGGACATTAAGGATGCCATTAAGAAAAATATAGCAGACCTTATTCCAAAACATATTACCATTGAAGATATTATTGCTTCAATCAACTATCTGCTTCATCTTGAGTACGGCGTGGGAACCAAGGACGATATCGACCACTTGGGAAACAGACGTATAAGAGCTGTCGGCGAACTTTTGCAGAACCAGTACAGAATAGGTCTTTCAAGAATGGAGAGGGTTGTTCGTGAGAGAATGACAACTCAGGATCTTGGAAGCATTTCACCGCAGTCACTTATCAATATTAAGCCGGTAACTGCTGCTGTTAAGGAGTTCTTCGGAAGTTCTCAGCTTTCACAGTTTATGGATCAGAACAATCCGCTCAGTGAGCTTACACACAAGAGACGTCTCTCAGCTTTGGGTCCAGGTGGTCTTTCAAGAGACCGTGCAGGTTTCGAGGTTCGAGATGTTCACTATACACATTACGGAAGAATGTGTCCTATCGAGACACCTGAAGGTCCTAACATCGGTCTTATCAACTCTCTTGCTTCATACGCAAGAATTAATGAATACGGCTTTGTTGAGGCACCTTATCGTGTGGTAGACAAGTCTGACCCTAAGAATCCGGTAGTTACAAATGAAGTAAGATATCTTACGGCAGATGAAGAAGATAATTACTATGTAGCACAGGCAAATGCCGAACTGGATGAAGAAGGACATTTTGTTAAATCATCCGTATCAGGACGTTACAGAGATGAGACATCCGAGTTTGACAAGAGTAAGATTGACCTTATGGACGTATCTCCTAAGATGGTATTCTCTGTTGCTACGGCTATGATTCCTTTCCTTGAAAATGATGATGCCAACAGAGCTCTTATGGGTTCCAACATGCAGCGTCAGGCAGTTCCGCTTCTCACAACGGAAGCACCTGTTGTAGGTACGGGAATGGAATATAAGGTAGCTGTCGACTCAGGACTTTGCGTTCTTGCAAAGGAAAGCGGTGTTGTTGAGTACTCAACCTCAAAGGAAATCTGTATTAAGAGAGAAGACGGCAACAAGGACGTATACAAGCTTACAAAGTTCTTAAGAAGTAACCAGAGCAACTGCTACAATCAGAGACCTATAGTAGTAAAGGGCGATAAGGTAGTGAAGGGACAGGTTATTGCTGACGGTCCTTCAACTTCAAACGGTGAAATAGCTCTTGGTAAGAACCCTCTTATCGGATTTATGACATGGGAAGGTTACAACTACGAGGATGCTGTTTTGCTCAGCGAAAGACTTGTACAGGATGATGTATATACATCAGTTCATATAGAGGAATATGAGGCAGAGGCAAGAGATACCAAGCTTGGACCTGAAGAGATTACAAGAGATGTTCCGGGCGTAGGTGATGACGCTCTTAAGAACCTTGATGAAAGAGGTATCATAAGAGTCGGAGCTGAAGTTCGTGCCGGAGATATTCTTGTAGGTAAGGTTACACCAAAGGGTGAAACAGAGCTTACGGCAGAGGAAAGACTGCTTCGTGCAATATTCGGCGAGAAGGCAAGAGAGGTAAGAGATACCTCGCTTAAGGTACCTCACGGCGAGTACGGTATAATAGTAGACGCAAAGGTATTTACAAGAGAAGCAGGCGATGAACTTGCAGCCGGAGTTAATCAGACAGTCCGTATCTATATCGCTCAGAAGAGAAAGATTTCCGTAGGTGATAAGATGGCAGGCCGTCACGGTAACAAGGGTGTCGTTTCAAGAATACTTCCTGTTGAGGATATGCCATTCCTTCCAAACGGAAGACCTCTTGACATTGTACTTAACCCACTGGGCGTACCTTCACGTATGAACATAGGACAGGTACTTGAAATTCACTTAAGCCTTGCTGCAAAGGCACTCGGCTTTAACATAGCTACGCCTATATTTGACGGCGCTGACGAGCAGGCTATTGGTGATACTCTTGAGCTTGCAAATGATTATGTAAATATGGAGTGGGAAGATTTCCACGACAAATATGTTAATGTTCTCAATGATGAGATTATGGCTTATCTTGATGAGAACAGAGACCACCGTGCATTGTGGAAGGGTGTTCCTCTCACACGTGACGGTAAGGTAAGACTCCGTGACGGTAGAACAGGCGAGTATTTTGACAGCCCTGTAACAATCGGACACATGCATTACTTAAAGCTGCACCACCTTGTTGACGATAAGATTCACGCACGTTCAACAGGTCCATACTCACTTGTAACACAGCAGCCTCTCGGCGGTAAAGCCCAGTTCGGCGGTCAGAGATTCGGTGAGATGGAGGTTTGGGCTCTTGAGGCTTACGGTGCATCTTATACATTGCAGGAAATTCTTACGGTTAAGTCTGATGACGTTGTAGGACGTGTTAAGACTTATGAGGCTATTATAAAGGGCGAGAATATACCTGAACCGGGTATACCTGAGTCCTTCAAGGTACTTCTTAAAGAGCTTCAGTCATTGGCACTTGATGTTAAGGTTCTTAGAGAAGACAATACAGAAGTCGATATCCGCGAGACCATCGACTATGCTGACCCTGATGTTCGTCCTATGATGGAGGATAAGTATACTGATTACGACGAGTCCTTTGAGAAACACGGATACAGCACACAGGAAATTAAAGACAATGAATTTGTTGACATTGAAGACGAGGAATACGCAGATGATGAAGATGATTTTGACGATGCGTATGACGATTACTCAGATGACGACAAATAGAAAGGGAGTGCCAGTTGATGCCAGCAGAAATGAAAAACGAAAATTATCAGCCATTGACATTTGATTCAATCAAGATTGGTCTTGCTTCTCCGGAAAAAATTCTGGAGTGGTCTAAGGGAGAGGTTACAAAGCCTGAAACCATCAATTACAGAACATTAAAGCCTGAGAGAGACGGTTTGTTCTGTGAGAGAATATTCGGACCAAGCAAGGACTGGGAATGTCACTGTGGTAAGTACAAGAAAATCAGATATAAAGGTATTATCTGTGACAGATGTGGCGTTGAGGTTACAAAAGCCAGTGTACGTCGTGAGCGTATGGGTCACATCAAGTTAGCAGCTCCTGTTTCACATATTTGGTATTTTAAGGGTATCCCAAGCAGAATGGGTCTTATCCTTGACCTTTCGCCAAGAGCTCTTGAGAAGGTATTGTATTTTGCTTCTTATATAGTTCTTGACAAGGGTGATTCTAACCTTGCTTATAAGCAGATACTTTCTGAAAAGGAATACAGAGATGCTTATGAAACATGGGGAAACAGATTTAGAGTAGGTATGGGTGCAGAGGCTATAAGAGAGCTTCTTGCTTCCATCGAGCTTGACAAGGAATCTGCTGAGATGAAGAAAGAGCTTATCGACGCTTCAGGTCAGAAGAGAGCAAGAATAGTAAAGAGACTTGAAGTAATCGAGGCATTCAGAGAGTCAGGAAATAAGCCTGAGTGGATGATACTTACTGTAATACCTGTCATTCCGCCGGATATTCGTCCTATGGTACAGCTTGACGGCGGCAGATTTGCCACATCTGACCTGAATGATTTATACAGAAGAATCATCAACAGAAATAACCGACTTGCAAGACTTATCGAGCTTGGTGCTCCTGAAATCATCATAAGAAATGAAAAGAGAATGCTTCAGGAGGCTGTTGACGCACTTATCGATAACGGCAGAAGAGGCCGTCCCGTAACAGGTCCGGGAAACAGAGCACTCAAATCCCTTTCAGATATGTTAAAGGGTAAGCAGGGACGTTTCCGTCAGAACCTTCTTGGTAAGCGTGTTGACTATTCAGGCCGTTCAGTTATCGTTGTAGGACCTGAACTTAAAATATACCAGTGCGGTCTTCCTAAGGAAATGGCTATTGAGCTTTTCAAGCCTTTCGTTATGAAAGAGCTTGTTGCCAACGGAACAGCGCACAATATTAAGAATGCCAAGAAGATGGTAGAAAGACTCCAGACAGAGGTATGGGATGTACTTGAAGACGTTATCAAAGAACATCCTGTTATGTTAAATCGTGCTCCTACACTTCACAGACTCGGTATTCAGGCATTTGAACCTATACTTGTTGAAGGTAAGGCTATCAAGCTTCACCCTCTTGTATGTACAGCGTTCAACGCCGACTTCGACGGTGACCAGATGGCGGTGCATCTTCCGCTTTCAGTAGAGGCACAGGCTGAGTGCAGATTTCTTCTGCTTTCACCTAACAACCTCCTTAAGCCTTCAGACGGTGCTCCTGTTGCCGTTCCTTCACAGGATATGGTACTTGGTATATACTACCTCACACAGGAAAGACCGGGCTCTATCGGAGAGGGCAAGTATTTTTCAAGCCCTAACGAGGCAATTCTTGCATACGAGAATGGAGTAATAACACTGCATTCAATCATAAACGTTAGAATTACAAAGGAAATAAACGGCGAAGTTAAGAGCGGTACAATAAAGACCACTCTCGGACGTATTCTTTTCAACGAGATTATCCCACAGGATTTGGGCTTTGTTGACAGAAGTAAGCCGGAAAATGAACTTCTTCTTGAAGTGGATTTCCACGTTGGCAAGAAGCAGTTAAAGAAAATATTGGAAAAGGTTGTAAATAACCACGGCGCAATCAAGACGGCAGAGGTACTTGATGATGTCAAGGCTATGGGTTACAAGTATTCTACAAGGGCAGCCATGACTGTTTCCGTATCGGATATGACTGTACCGGAGGCTAAGAAGACACTTATTGCCGAGGCAGAGCAGACCGTTGCAAATATTACAAAGCAGTTCAGA
Source organism: uncultured Eubacterium sp. (assembly GCA_945920185.1). Classification (GTDB taxonomy): domain Bacteria; phylum Bacillota; class Clostridia; order Lachnospirales; family Lachnospiraceae; genus CAMEJP01. The sequence continues at coordinate 46,210 of CAMEJP010000004.1, forward strand.
CGTGGTCTTACAACTGAAGAAGAAAGATACAAGAGCGTTGTGGATGTCTGGAAGCAGACAGATGCCAAGATTACAAGAGCACTTCTTGATGGTCTTGACAAGTACAACAACATTTATATGATGGCTGACTCAGGTGCCCGTGGTTCTGACCAGCAGATTAAGCAGCTCGCAGGTATGCGTGGTCTTATGGCCGATACATCAGGACGTACCATTGAGCTTCCTATCAAGTCAAACTTCCGTGAAGGACTTGACGTTTTGGAATACTTCATTTCTGCACACGGTGCCAGAAAGGGTCTTTCAGATACGGCTCTTCGTACAGCCGATTCAGGTTACCTCACGAGACGTCTTGTAGATGTCTCTCAGGACCTCATAATCAGAGAACTTGACTGCTGCGAGGGCAAGGAAAATATTCCGGGAATGAACGTAAGCATGTTCTCAGAGAAGACAAAGCAGAGTTCAGCAGGCAAGAAAGAAGAAGTTATCGAGAGCCTTGAGGAAAGAATTAAGGGAAGATATGCCGCAGAGGATATTATCGACTCTAATACAGGCGAGGTTATCGTTAAGAAAAACCATATGATTACTCCAAAGCGTGCGGCACTTGCCGTAGCTGACGGTAAGAAATCAGTTAAGATAAGAACTGTCCTTACATGTAAATGCCGAATCGGTATCTGTGCTAAGTGCTACGGTGCTAACATGGCTACGGGTCAGGCAGTTCAGGTAGGTGAAGCTGTAGGTATCATTGCGGCACAGTCAATCGGTGAGCCTGGTACACAGCTTACAATGAGAACCTTCCATACCGGTGGTGTTGCCGGCGATGATATTACACAGGGTCTTCCTAGAGTTGAGGAGCTTTTCGAGGCAAGAAAGCCAAAGGGTCTTGCAATCATTACTGAGTTTGGCGGCGTTGTTGAGGTTCGTGACACTAAGAAGAAGAGAGAAGTTGTCGTTACAAATCCTGAAACAGGAGATACTAAGACATATCTCATCCCTTACGGCTCAAGACTTAAGGTTCAGGACGGAGATGTTCTTGCTGCCGGTGATGAGCTTACGGAAGGTAGTGTTAATCCTCATGATATTCTTAAGATTAAGGGTGTCAGGGCAGTTCAGGATTATATGCTTAAGGAAGTTCAGAGAGTTTACAGACTTCAGGGTGTTGAAATCAACGATAAGCACATCGAGGTTATCGTTCGTCAGATGCTTAAGAAGATAAGAATAGAGGAAGCCGGAGATTCAGAGTTCCTTCCTGGCGTTCAGGCAGATGTACTTGAGTTCAATCATGTGAATGAGGAACTTGAGGAGCAGGGTCTTAAGCCTGCAACAGGTACTCAGATTATGCTTGGTATCACAAAGGCTTCTCTTGCCACAAATTCATTCCTTTCAGCAGCTTCATTCCAGGAGACTACAAAGGTTCTTACTGAAGCAGCCATAAACGGAAAGGTTGATCCTCTTATCGGTCTTAAGGAAAATGTTATTATCGGTAAGCTTATCCCTGCCGGTACAGGTATGAAGAGATACCGCAGTGTTAAGTTGAGCACGGACGCATTGGTTGAAGCAGAACTTGCAAGAAAGGAAGCTGAGAGGCTTGAAAGAATTGCAAAGGAAAAAGAAACCGAGGCAGAGCTTGACGAGGACGAGGACTTAGAGGCAACCCAGTCAGAGGAAGACGGAATCTTTGTAGATGACATAGATGATATCGATGACATTGACGAAGAAACGGAAACTTTTGACAAAGAATAAAATATGTCTATTTATCTGTCGCATAGATTAAAAGCTATGCGGCAGATTTTTTATGCAAATTTATATTTTGCGGATGCGGTGATGACAATTAGGTGCATTTTGAAAATGCACTAGGGCTATATGCACTTGACTTTATGGTAGACATAAAGTATACTGTAATGGAATAAATGTGTTGCGTAAAAAGATGGGAAGAACTAAAATTGTAACGAACGATGGAGTAATAAAATTGAGAAAAGTACTTAAAAAAAATATACTGGACCTTTTTCAGACGATTTATGGTGTGCATGTTTCACTAAAGGAATTAATTGATAAAAAAGAATATGCAACAGTTCAGTCACTTCTTAACGATTGTCAGGAAGCGGCCATTCAGATTGGCACTTCCATAGAAAATTCTGAAGGCGACGGTCTTATTGCGGTAAAATTTCTGGAAGGGTACTGTGAGTCCGTGTATCAGATTGCCGTGGGTATTTCTGACGAATATACGGGAAGTGAAATTCAAAGTATTCTCGACGAAAAACTTATTAAAGCCGAAAACAGTGTAAAGAAGGATATTAAAGTCAGACTTGAAGTGGTCTTTATGCCATATAAAGCGTCTATGTGGGATTCTTTGGAAAGCGTGTGGATGGCAGCAAGAGATGATGAAAATTGTGATGCCTATGTTATTCCGATTCCTTATTTTGACAAAAATCCTGATGGAAGTTTTGATGAAATGCATTATGAAGGAGAAAGTTTTCCGGATTATGTACCTGTGACGCATTATGATGATTATGATATAGAGACAAGACGTCCTGACGTTATCTATATTCATAATCCTTATGACAGATATAATAAGGTTACATCAGTCGACCCAAGATTTTATTCAAGTGAGTTGAAAAAGTGGACAGATTGTCTGGTGTACATACCGTATTATGTATTGCCTAAAAAAGTTACGGAAAATTTTGTCAATACAAGCGGGGTCGTTTATGCCGATAAGGTTATTGTACAGGGACGCTCATATCAGGACGATTATATAAATATATTAAAGGACTATATTTCTAAGGATATATTACAAAATAAAATTATTGCCATGGGCTCGCCTAAGATAGATAAAATTGTGCGTTATGTCAAATCCGATATGCCTGTTTCGGAGGAATGGAAAAAGCATATAAACGGCAGAAAGGTTATCTTTTTAAATACAAATGTAAGTCTTATACTGAACAATTCGGAGCGTTTTATAGATAATCTTTACAGAATGTTTGATGTTTTCAAAAGGCATAATGATGAGTATGTGGTGCTGTGGAGGGAACATCCTTTGTCAATAGGCACCATAAAATCAATGCGCCCGTATCTTCTGGAGGATTACATAAAGGCAAAAGAATATTTCCTTAATGAAAAAATCGGTTTTTTGGATAATAATCCCGAAGCATATGATGCAATCAAGGTTTCTGATTGTTATTTCGGCTCGGGTGGTTCTCTTACGGTTGTCTATGCCGTGACAGGAAAACCGATGCTTGTGACGGATTATGATTACCCGAATAAGATAAGCGAGGATAACATATCTCTTGAACATTTTATGAAGACATTGTGTTCACGGACATACTACATAGAGAGAAATAAGAATACGCTTGATTTGTTTCTTGATAATATCGAAGTTCTTGAATCACAGAAAGAAAAAAGGTTTCAAAATCTATCCGAGCTTCTTGAGAATATTGATGGATTGGCTGGATACAGAATATATAAGTATATATCTCAAAACTTATGATTACAAAAGGAGATGGCATTATGAATTATGCTGTTATTTTAAGCGGCGGTATAGGCGTAAGATTCAATGGGGATAAGCCGAAACAATTTGTTAAACTTAATGACATACCATTGTTGGTATATTCAATGAGAACGGCACAGGAAAACAAAAATGTTGACAGTATATGTGTTGTGGCAGCGAAAGAATATCATGCAATGATTAATGGCTGGAAGGAACAGTATAATATTACAAAGCTTGAATATATGGCGGAATCAGGCAAGGAAAGATATCAGTCTGTCTATAATGGAATTATGAAGATACCTGCGGATAAGGATGATACGGTTATTATTATGACTGCAGTCTGCCCGTTCGTATCTCAGCTGACTATGAATAAGCTCTACGAAAAAATTAAAGTGATGGATGCCTGCATAACGGTTGTAAAAGCTACGGATGCAATTACATTTAGCAATGACGGACAGTATGTTAACAGAACTTTGCAGAAAAAGAAAATTTTTATTCAACAGGGACCTCAAATTTACAATTATAAGATTCTAAAACAGGCACATGAGGTTTATCTTGCGGACGAAAACAGAGTGGAGGTTAATGAAGACAGCGAACTGGTTCTTAATATGGGTGTTGAATGCGGAATGGTACTTGGCGACAGGTATTGCATGAAGGTTACATATCCGGAGGATTTGCCAATCGTGAAGGCACTGTATCCGCTGTTCATAAAACAGGAGCAGAAGTATGCTTTATCTTTGGAAGAAGGGGAGCAGATATGAGAGACATTTTTTCAGAAGATATAGAGCTGATTGCAAATTCTGACATAAATTGGGATAAATTAAAAAATAAAACCATATTGATTGCCGGTGCCAACGGGTATGTGCCACAATATTTTGTACATGCCATTTTAAAAAGAAATGACATATACGGTGACAATATAAACGTGATAGCGTTGTGCCGTAATCCAAATCGCGCTGAGCAAAGATTTGGTGCATATTATGGTCGGAAAGATTTCTGTGTGATAATTCAGGATGTAGTTAAACCGGTATCTTATACAGGCAAAATCGATTATATTATAGATGCTGCCTGCCCGGCAGATTTAAAAAGCAGATATGATAATGTTATTGCATCTTTTGAAACCAGTGTGACGGGATGTAAAAATCTGCTTGAATTGGCAAAAGAGAAGCAGGCATCTTTTTTATTTATTTCGAGTATAGACATATACGGCAGGAACAATTCCGCACAGAGACTGACAGAGGAAAGCTATGGCTCTTTGGACCCTTTAAATATAAGAAATGTGTATTCATGTTCTAAAAAGGCAGCGGAAAATCTTTGCTGTTGCTATTCATATACGGGATTGGACTGCAAAATAGTAAGGCCAAGTCAGATTATGGGTGGCGGAATAAGTCTTGATGACGGAAGACTACACATTGATTTTATCTCGCAGATATTAAAAAGTAATACAATTGTGCTTAAGGGCGACGGAACGCCGAGAAGGTCGTTTATCTATGTCACGGACGCAGTTATTGCCATGCTTACGGTAATGCTTGACGGAGAGTCGGGAAATGCTTACAATGTGTGCACGGAAAGCGGCGAAGCCTCTGTGCTGGAATTAGCACGGATAATGGCAGGCAGTGCCAAAAACAGAAATGTTGAAATTACCTACAATATGGAAACAAGAAAAAGTGACCCCGCCGTTACACAGGTGGTATCGGTAGTGCTTGGTGATTCTTCAAAGTTAACGGGCTTGGGATGGAAACCACAAATTTCACTCGAAGAATCATGTAAACGAATGATGACATACTATGGAATAGAAACATAAAATGTATTTTAGAAAATTAAGGTGAGAAAGATTATGTTATTTGTATTTATGTCTCAACCCGATTTTGCGTGTAATCCGCACGCATTGTGGAAATATGTTACAGATAATACAGACCACGAAACCGCATGGATTGTAAAACGTATTGAACATGTACATACTCTTAGAAACAGAGGAATAGAATGTGAATTATATGATACTGTTGGCGCAGAAAGACTTTTGAGCAAGGCTGATTATATAGTTGCCAATTCATATACATTTCAGCAAATAGAAAAAAGACCGGATCAGATTATGGTTAATCTGTGGCACGGAAGCGGCATTAAGGCACATGATTACTATGACCATTTGCTTAATCCAAAACATGCCGTAAAGCTTAAGAAATTTTTCCAAAAAGTAGATTTGATGTGTGTTCATAGCCTTGATGACAGATTCAGATTATCGGCACAGCTTAATTATGATATGAGAAGAAGTTATGTGACGGGACAGGCAAGGCTTGATTGTGTCAAATCAGCTGACGGAAAAAGTAAATTGGTTGAAGTTTTGGGAACTGAAATTGCATCGTATGATAAAATTATCTTTTTCGCTCCGTCATTTAGAGCTAATATGAGCTGCCATTCGGGAAAATTTATTTCAGATAATATTTTTAGAACGGATGATTTTGACGATGTTAAATTCAGCTCTTTTTTAAAAAAGCATAATGCTGCTTTTGTATATAAACTTCATCCGATTGAGCAGACCGCTTTCAAAGGCCGTGAATTTGCGATGAATTCAGACTGCTACGAATTGACGGACGATATGTTGTTTTCGTCAGATATAAGATATACTGAATTGCTCAATGGATTTGATGTGATGATAAGCGATTATTCATCTATTGCATATGATTATCTGACACTCAACAGACCTATTATATATTTGATTCCGGACTATAATGAATATAAAGAAGCAAAAGGATTTGTTTTTAACAATATTGATTATTATATGCCCGGAGAAAAAGTCCTTTCCTTTGAAAATTTGCTTGTTGCGCTTGAAGAAGAATTTGCAAATCCGGACAGGTATCTTAATGAACGAAATAATGTTATCCGGCAAAGATTTGATTTTTTGGACGACAAAGCTGCCGAGAGATGCTATAATGCCATAATGAATTTTCAACCGCCGGTGGAGGATTATATGGAATATAAAAGTAATCCTAAAAATAAAATGCCGTCGGATGCTCAAATGATAAAGGATAAAATTAAGGACAGAATAATAATTGACAGCACGGCTGAGTATACTGATGAGTATAAAAACAGGATTCTTGCTAATGAAGAAGAAGCTATGTATTATATTACTTCCGAATTGCCGGATGAATTTAAACAGATTCACAGTAGGTCTTCAGCTGAAATAGCAGATTTGGCTTTTTACAATCAGATTAAAAAGGCAAAAAACATTCAGATTATAAAAGTGCAGGGCGGCGTTGATTATAACTTTTTCAAAAATGCACGGGATTTCAAATCTGAAAATGACATTACACGAATAGGATTTGCAGGTACTATTGACAACAGGATATATTTTGCGATGGTACAATGCCTTTGCGAAGTTTTTAAAGATGCAGAAATTGTATTTGCCGGAGATATATTGGGAGATTTTCCGGTATGGCTTAACGGATATGACAATCTTAAATACATAGAGGCATCCTATGAGGAGCTGCCTGATATAATACGAACCTTTGATGTGGCTATTCTTCCTTTCTTTGGACGTCATCAGAAAACTGTTCCTTCAGAACTGTTTCAATACCTTGCAAGCGGTAAAATGGTAGTGACGTCAGATATGCCTTTTTTACCTGAATGTAAAGCTGTTTTGAGAAGCAAATCTATTTCGGATGCGGCAGAAAATGTGAAAATCGCATTGCGGTACAAGGACGACAAAGATATAACAGAGTCAGCGTATGAAACAGCAAGAGAAAATGACTGGCAGGTAATAGCGGAAAAAATATTTGAAAGATACTGAGGATTGAAATGAATCTTAACGTGATAGAAGAGTCGCTGAATAAAGTTTTGGAATTCTATAACAACAGAAAAGTCGTGATTTGGAGTAATTGCATCACTTCACAGACAATAGCTGAAAAGCTTAGGGATGACTACGGGATAGAGACAGCATTTTTTGTGGATAACGATTCTGCCAAAACAAATAATTGGAACACTTATCTTCCGGAAATGTTGAGAGGAAGACGTGAGGAATATTTTGTCGTTGTGCCTATAGCATTTCACCGGTCGCTGAAAAATCAGCTTACGGAATACGGCTATAAGAAAAATGAAGATTATTATTATTTTGCAGATTGTATTGTTGAGGACAGCGAAGATTATTATGAAGATGAACACGGAAATAAAGTAAAAGGTTATCATAAAGGTGCCAGCTTTATTTTTACTTCGTATAACTCAGCGGTTGAAATCGGCAAAAGGGTTACCTTTAACAATGTTAAAATGAAAATTCCAAAAGATACATATGTGTACATAGGTGATGATTCGGTACTGGACAATGTGTTTTTTGATTTTATGGTCGGAAACATAAAATGTGTAATCGGAAAATCCGTAAGCATGAGCAAAAGCTTAATAAGAATGGCTTGTGGTTCAGTTTTGGATATCGGAGATAATGTTACGGCACAAAATAATTTTTTTATAAGACAGATAGGATTAAGCACTATAAAAATCGGAAAGGACTGTATGTTTTCGTATGATGTGGAGCTTCGTACCGGGGACGGTCATTCGATATTTGATGTCACAGACGGCAGAAATATAAACTCCACAGAGGAAATACGTAAAAATTCAAAGATAATAATCGGCGAGCATGTTTGGGTAGGAATGAATGCATTGCTGATGAATAACGCAAAAATCGGCTCCGGAAGCATTATTGGAGCAAAAAGTCTTGTTAAAAAAGAAATTCCGAATAATTGTATTGCAGCAGGCATACCGGCGAGAGTTATCAGGAAAAATGTGAGCTGGAGCAGAAAAAACGGCTCAGAGGATATTATGGATTGCGGAAATGATTATATCAGCCTGACGGATGAAAGCTATGAACGGTGATTGATATAGAGTTCAGTTTTTTGATATTGACATCTTAAAAACTCAGATAAAACTTATAAAAAAGTGCTTGACTTTAAATGCCATACTGGCTATAATTAGTTAGTGTGGCTATTTTTGTCGGTATGATTGCCGCGGGCTGCACAACTGATTTATTTAACATTGAGTTAAATAGATTGCAACCTATGTTAAAATCTAATTCCAGGAGGTGAAAATTAATGCCTACATTTAACCAGTTAGTTAAGAACGGAAGACAGACAGCAGTAAAGAAAGCTAAGGCTCCTGCATTGCTTAAGGGATACAATTCTCTTCAGAAGAAGGCAACTGATACAGCTGCTCCACAGAAGAGAGGCGTATGTACAGCTGTTAAGACAGCTACACCTAAGAAGCCTAACTCAGCTTTAAGAAAGATTGCCAGAGTTCGTCTTTCAAACGGTATCGAGGTTACAAGCTACATCCCGGGCGAAGGTCACAACCTTCAGGAGCACAGTGTTGTTCTTATCCGTGGTGGAAGAGTAAAGGACTTACCAGGTACAAGATACCACATTGTCAGAGGTACACTTGATACAGCAGGTGTTGCCAAGAGAAGACAAGCGCGTTCAAAGTATGGTGCTAAGAGACCAAAGGACGCAAAATAAGATAAAACTTACAGTTAAATTATTATAGTGCCGGAATTAGATATTAGCGTAGTTCCTAAAGGTTGCAGGATTTATGATAGATAATGCCGAGCGCGAACACATTTATTGTGAGTACCTATGAATTAATACGACATTTTGTCAAAAATATTAAGGAGGGAAGAACCGTGCCACGTAAAGGACATACTCAGAAAAGAGAAGTATTAGCGGACCCATTATACAATAACAAGGTTGTTACAAAGCTTATCAACAACATTATGCTTGACGGTAAGAAAGGTGTAGCACAGAAGATTGTATACGGAGCATTCGATAGAATTGCAACAAAGACTGACAGACCTGCCCTTGAAGTATTTGAAGAGGCTATGAACAACATCATGCCAGTACTCGAGGTTAAGGCAAGACGTATCGGCGGTGCAACATATCAGGTTCCTATCGAGGTTAAGCCGGACAGAAGACAAGCACTTGCACTTCGTTGGCTTACAATGTTTTCACGCAAGAGAGGCGAGAAGACAATGGAAGAGAGACTTGCTAATGAAATTTTAGATGCGGCTAACAATACAGGTGCATCTGTTAAGAGAAAAGAAGATATGCACAAGATGGCAGAAGCAAACAAGGCTTTTGCTCATTACAGATTCTAATAAAAATTATAGGAGGAATAATCCATGGCTGGAAGAGAATATCCATTGGAGAGAACCAGAAATATTGGTATTATGGCTCACATCGATGCTGGTAAGACAACATTGACAGAGCGTATCCTTTATTATACAGGTGTTAATCATAAGATTGGTGATACTCATGAAGGTACTGCTACCATGGACTGGATGGCTCAGGAGCAGGAAAGAGGTATTACAATCACTTCAGCTGCCACAACTTGTCATTGGACACTTGAGGAAAATGGCAAAAAGAAAGCTGGAGCTCCGGAATATCGTATCAATATCATTGATACTCCTGGTCACGTAGACTTTACGGTTGAGGTTGAGCGTTCACTTAGAGTACTTGATGGTGCCGTAGGTGTATTCGATGCACAGAACGGTGTAGAGCCACAGTCAGAGAACGTATGGCGTCAGGCTGATAAGTACAACGTACCACGTATGGCATTCATGAACAAGATGGATAAGATGGGTGCAGATTTCTTTGGATCATGCAAGCAGCTTATTACAAAGCTTGGTAAGAATCCTGTACTTGTACAGATACCTATTGGTAAAGAAGAGACATTCAAGGGTATTATTGACTTGTTTGAAATGCAGGCATATGTATTTAACGGCGACAAGGGCGATGATATCGTTGTAAGTGAAATACCGGAAGACCTCAAGGATATGGCTGAGGAATACCACGAGAAGTTAATTGAGCAGTGTGCTGAACTTGACGAGGAAATTATGGAGAAGTACCTTGAGGGTGAGGAACTTACAGTTCCTGAACTTAAGGCAGCTTTAAGAAAAGGTACGATTGAAGGAACTGCTATCCCATGTCTTTGCGGTACTGCTTATAAGAACAAGGGTGTACAGAAGCTTCTTGATGCGGTACTTGAGTATATGCCGGCTCCTACAGATATCCCGGATGTTAATGCTAAGGATGAAGATGGAAATGATATAACAGTTAAGTCTTCAGATGATGAGCCGTTTTCTGCTCTTGCATTTAAGATTATGACTGACCCATTTGTCGGTAAGTTAGCATTCTTTAGAGTTTATTCAGGTACATTGAACGCAGGTTCTTATGTACTTAACTCAACAAAGAATAAGAAAGAAAGAGTTGGACGTATCCTTCAGATGCATGCCAACAACAGAAAAGAAATAGATAAGGTTTACTCAGGCGATATCGCTGCAGCAGTAGGTCTTAAGATTACAGTTACAGGTGATACAATCTGTGACGAACAGCATCCTGTTATCTTAGAGTCTATGGAATTCCCAGAGCCGGTTATCGAGCTTGCTATTGAGCCAAAGACAAAGAATGATCAGGGTAAGATGGGTGAAGCTTTAGCAAAGCTTGCTGAAGAAGATCCTACATTCCGTGCACATACAGATCAGGAAACAGGTCAGACTATTATTGCAGGTATGGGTGAGTTACACCTTGATATCATCGTAGACAGACTTTTAAGAGAATTCAAGGTTGAAGCAAATGTTGGTGCTCCACAGGTTGCTTACAGAGAGTGCTTTACAAAGGCTGTTGATGTTGACAGTAAGTATGCTAAGCAGTCAGGCGGTCGTGGTCAGTATGGTCACTGTAAGGTACATTTTGAGCCAATGGAAGCTAACTGCGATAAGTTTGAAGTTGAGACAAAGAACACAGTATTAATTAATGAGCCACCGGTAATGTTCTGTGAGTCTTCAGTAGTCGGCGGTGCTATTCCTAAGGAATACATTCCTGCTGTTGCTGAGGGTATCAGAGATGCTGCAAATTCAGGTATTCTTGCCGGATTCCCGGTACTTGGTATCAAGGCAAATATCTACGATGGTTCATACCATGAAGTCGATTCTTCAGAAATGGCATTCCACATTGCCGGTTCTATGGCATTTAAGGATGCTATGGCAAAGGCAGCTCCTGCACTTCTTGAGCCTATCATGAAGGTAGAGATTACAATGCCTGAAGAGTACATGGGTGATGTAATCGGTGACATTAACTCACGTAGAGGTCAGATTGAAGGTATGGAAGATATCTCTGGCGGTAAGATGGTTAAGGCTTATGTTCCGCTTTCAGAAATGTTTGGTTATGCTACAGACCTTCGTTCTAAGACACAGGGTCGTGGTAACTACTCAATGTTCTTTGATAAGTATATGCAGGCTCCAAAGTCAGTTCAGGATAAGATTGTTGCATCAAAAGCAAAATAATTCTTGAAATATTGGAAAATATTTAATATAATAGTATACAAGCGTGATAGTACACAGGGTACTTGAAAACGCTTGTGTACTATAATTCAAATCTATATAATAGTTATTAAGCCCAAAGGGGCAAATTAAAGGAGGACTTTTTAAAATGGCTAAAGCTAAATTTGAAAGAACTAAACCACATTGTAACATTGGTACAATTGGACACGTTGATCATGGTAAAACAACATTGACAGCTGCTATCACAAAGACTCTTCATGAGAGACTTGGTACAGGTGAGGCTGTTGCATTCGAGAACATCGATAAGGCTCCGGAGGAGAGAGAAAGAGGTATCACAATTTCTACTGCTCACGTTGAGTACGAGACAGCGAAGAGACACTATGCACACGTTGACTGTCCGGGACATGCCGATTATGTAAAGAACATGATCACAGGTGCTGCTCAGATGGATGGTGCTATCCTCGTTGTTGCTGCTACTGATGGTGTTATGGCTCAGACAAGAGAGCACATCCTTCTTGCTCGTCAGGTAGGTGTTCCATACGTTGTAGTATTTATGAACAAGTGTGATATGGTTGACGACCCAGAGCTTCTTGAGTTAGTTGAGATGGAAGTTAGAGATCTTCTTAACGAGTATGATTTCCCAGGCGATGATACTCCAATCATCCAGGGTTCAGCTCTTAAGGCTCTTGAGGATCCATCAAGCGAGTGGGGCGACAAGATTCTTGAGCTCTTTGATGCTATTGATTCATATATTCCAGATCCAGAGAGAGAGACAGATAAGCCATTCCTTATGCCGGTAGAGGATGTATTCACAATCACAGGTCGTGGTACTGTTGCTACAGGTAGAGTAGAGCGTGGTGTTCTTCATGTAAATGAAGAAGTTGAAATCGTTGGTGTTAAGGATGAGTCTCGTAAGACTGTTGTTACAGGTATCGAGATGTTCAGAAAGCTTCTTGATGAGGCTATGCCAGGTGATAACATTGGTGCACTTCTTAGAGGTGTTCAGAGAACTGATATCGTTAGAGGTCAGGTTATCTGTAAGCCAGGTTCAATCACACCACACAATAAGTTCACAGCTCAGGTTTACGTATTGACAAAAGAAGAAGGTGGACGTCATACTCCATTCTTCAACAACTATCGTCCACAGTTCTACTTCAGAACAACTGACGTAACAGGTGTTATCGAGTTACCAGCTGGTACAGAGATGTGTATGCCTGGTGATAACGTAGAAATGACTATCGAACTGATTCACCCAATCGCTATGGAGCAGGGTCTTACATTCGCTATCCGTGAAGGTGGACGTACAGTAGGTTCTGGTAGAGTTGCTACTATCGTTGAATAATTTCAATTGATAGTGTCACAAAGCTAGTAATTATAAGGCTTTCCGTGTTTTTACACGGAGAGCCTTTTTTACGTTTGCACGTAATAAATTTTGATTAGTGGCTCCAAAATGGCTCCATGATACGTGATAATACTTGTGTTCGTCAATCTTTGGACATAAAAAATCCCCTAAGTTTTGACACTTAAGGGATTCAATTCCTACCATTTTGTTATTTTCTTTATATCAGCTGCACGGTCAGGGTCTCTCTTGATAGACAGCTGTGCTTTGATATATTGGTCTACATCATTTCTGCCTTCATCTGATAACTGATAGTAGTTTGTCAGATGTTCATCTAATTTAGGCATATTATTTTTCCCAAACAAACACATAAGTGGATATAAGGTATTTTTGAGGTATCGTTTGATTCGGTTCCCATCCAAAATTTCATCCATGCCGGATGGAAGTTCTGGTAGAGTGATAGAATCGTTTTTGTCCCAATTCTCTGAATTGAGAGATGCATCTGAGCAAATCTCAGATACTTCGATACCTAAAGCATTGGCAATTCGTAATGCGAAATCAAAACGAATAGAAGTATCTTTTTGAATGATTGAGTATATAGTCGTTGGGCTTATAGTGGTTTCTCTCGCAACCCAACGTACACTTTTACCTTTCTGTTCAAGGATTTCCTTTAATCTTTGTCCGTCTCCCATGGCTAACACCATCCTTTCTACTTATGGATTATAACATGGTGTACGAAAAAAGTACATAGAAAATTTAAAAATGTACGAAAAATGATTGACAGTACGAAATTCGTACACTATAATGACAATATAAACAGTACGAAAATCGTACATTCTAAAAAGGAGGTGAGACCATGAATCGTACAAAGTATTTATTAACGGCAGATGATGTTAAGGACTATCTGGAATGTTCCAGAGACCATGCATACAAGGTTATCAAGAAATTGAATCTTGAACTTGCATCCATGGGATACGAAGTAGAAGCTGGCAAAGTGCCACGCAAATTCTTCGCAGAAAAATTTTATGGCTTTGAAGCATCGTAGAAAGGAGGAAGATTATGGCTTGTAAAGACAAAACAACGGGAACATGGGTTGCCCAGTGGTACGAGGTAGACATGTATGGCAAAAAGAAGAGACGTAAGAAACGTGGATTTAAAACCATGCGAGAGGCTAAATTGTATGAAAACGAAAGAACCTTAAAGGAACAAGGCGACATGAATATGCTCCTAAAGGACTTCATGGAACAGTATTTTGAGGATAAGCAGAACGAACTTAAGGAGAGAAGTGTCAGAAGTAAAAAGCAGATGATGGAGCGACATGTTATTCCATACTTTGGAGACATGAAGATGTGTGATA
>CAMEJP010000005.1 GCA_945920185.1 uncultured Eubacterium sp.
CATTTGCGACCGCCGGCACTTAATGAGTGCGAAGCACGAATTTAGTACCGCTGCGTGGAGCAACTAAGCGCAAGCGGTCCCGGCTTGGAACCATTTCCTCCCGCTGAAGCGTATGTCATAAAGCTAACTTGAAGGTGTACTCATTTTGAATTACAGTTGCAAAAACTCAAAAAGCACTCGGTATTGACTGCAAATGCAATATAATATATAATGATAATATATTCTGAGAGGAGGCATTCTTATGAAAAAATTTTTTAATGAATTGAAAAAGTGGTCAGGTTTTATAAGTATGCATCATTATTGTTCTTATAATTCTCGCTGTCAGGTGGGTATATTTATACTGGTGGCATCCTATAAGAAATTTTGCTCCACTGCAGGATACATTTTATATGAGCCTGACATAAACGGTATATGAGCAAAGCAAAATCCCCTTTCTGTTAAATCTAACAAAAAGGGGATTTTCTCAAACCTCAGATTTTTCTTTCGCATTTGTAAAGGCTCCTGAATACGGTACAAAAAGGCTTATACTTCTTGATGATATAGCATTTTCTGTAAATGCAACCGCCATCCACAGCGAAAACGGAGGCTTTGAAAATGCACCCGCATCTTATCTGGGGCAGGCAATATCGGCAAAAATAGGCAGGAACGATACTCTTCTTTCCGTAAGTTCACCGGAATATGCCGTCAAAAAACGTATGGAAAGCTTTGACCGTACAGACAAAGCCTTCTACGAACTTCGCATAAATGCACTCAACCACAAAACCGTCAACATACTGCTTCCAAAAGACAGTATAAACAGCCATATGGTCAGCGAGTGTGAATTTATAATAAAAGCATTTGATGCAGACCGTACTCACGGACTTATAAAATACAACGATCTGGCTGTGCTTCTTTTGGAACTTATTAAAGAAAATTGTACCTCCCTTACCTATACCGGTCACATACTTTCAGACATAATCAAAGAGGCAGGCAAAGAAATATTTGCAAGCCTCCCTATGATTTCATTAAATGCGATTTTAAATGACCTTGATGTATGCATATCCTCTGTCAAAGAATTCTTGAGTCTTACATCCATCATTTATGTAAAGTAATCTGCCCTGCTGCTTTGCTATTTTTCCTTGTATCGCAGCAGGATGTCATACATCTGCGACGGATCATAAGGCTTTAGCAGATAATCTGTGATTCCGACGCTCACGCCTTTATCCATATCATGGTCAAATGCATTGCCCGTTATGGCTATTATAGGTACCTGACTTGCATCAATCCTTTTCATCGCTCTTATGCGTTTGGTGGCTTCTATGCCGTCAAGAACAGGCATCCTTATATCCATAAATATAGCGTCAAAAAAGTTCTCGGAAGAATCAGTAAACAGTTCTACTGCCTCAAGACCGTTTGAAGCCTTATATGTTTCCACGCCTTTAATTTTAAGTAACTCCTCTTCTATCTCAAGATTTATATTATTATCCTCGGTAATAAGTACACGCATGCCTCTGATTTCATCATATAATTTTTCGCTGTCTGTTTCTTTAACTAGACCGCTGTCATTTACCTTGTCACACTCAAACTCCAGATAAAATGTAGTGCCCTTACCAACTGCGCTTTCGCATTTTATCTTTCCACCCATCAGTTCCACCAGATTCTTTACAATGGAAAGACCGAGACCTGAACCCTGACAATGCGAAATGGCATCGTTTTGCTCCTGGGCAAAAGCATTGTACATTACTTTCATAAATGACCTGCTCATACCCACTCCGGTATCACTTACAACAATTTTTAACTTTACCTTGTCAGACTCTTTTATTTCTTCGGAAGACACACTAAACTTTACGCGGCCTCCTGCCTTTGTATACTTAACAGCATTACTCAAAAGATTCAGCACAATCTGATTCAATTTGAGTTTGTCAAGCATAACGGCAGAAACTGCACAGGAATAGTCGGTTTCAAATTCAATATTTCTTTTTGCACACTCCACCCGTATTACAGTGTCAATCACATTTTCAAATTCTTCGATATTGAAATGTTCATAGTTTAAGCGCATTTCATTTCTTTCAATTTTTGTCATGTCAAGTACATTGTTGACAAGACCTCGTATCAGATATGACGACTGCAAAATTTTCGCCAGATATTCATATACATGTTCCTGAAGTTCAGACTTAAAGCTTTCATTCTTCACAGAATCATTTACACCGGCAATACTCTCCATAGCCAGATTTGACATACCTATTATGCCGTTAAGAGTAGTTCTTATATCGTGGCTTATCGTTGATATAAAATCTGTCTTTACAAAGCCTGCTTCTTCATACTTGAAAGTATTTGCATCAGATTCACAGCTCTTCTTATCTGTCTTAATGGTATTATCAACAGGTCTTATATACATATACGCCTTATGTACATTTCCGTCCGTTCTTTCATCTGCCACTATCTGAGTATGCATAAGCCTCTTCTGTCCGTCCAAAGAAGTCCTTGCATACTCAGCTTCAGTATATTCTTTCTGCCCCAATGCTTCTCTTATATTTTCAACGCTCAAGAAATCCCATGTTTTTTCATTGAGTTCTACAATTTTTTCATTGGCAAAATGCCTGAGTACAGCTTCGCTGTAACTTCCGCATTCCGCAATATTTTCTTCAGGATATACTATTTTATAATAGTCCTTGTCAAATTCAATGCAGTATACCTCTTCATAGGTTTTCAAGAGATTATCTACGAGAGGGATTCCGAATTTATCATATGTATAATGTTTTTCCGAATCCACCATTTCTTAATTATGCTCCACTCTATTATAATTTGATAACAGTTTCTGCTTAATCTGATACAGTTCGTTTGAAAGGTCAACATATACCTTGTTAGGATTTACAAGACGTCTTGTTTCCTCCCAGAGCGTATCAAGCTCTTGGGCACAGTAGGCTCTTATGTCCATGGTTTTTGGAGATGTGTACACACATTTTCCTTCAAGGAATACAGGCACCATAATCTCTCTTAAGGTATATTCTCCAGGTGCAAGATATGTCTTCTTCCATGTCTCAACAGGGTCGAAAAGAAGCAATGGGTCTGATTCATCGTATTTTTCCTCAACCAGTGCTATAAGGTCAGACTTTATCTTGCCTTCTTTGTCATATACACGGTATACCGTCTTATTTCCCGGATTTGTAATCTTTTCTGAGTTTTCGGACAGCTTAATCTTAGGTATAAACTTTCCTGTACTTTCATCCATTACGGCTGCAAGTTTATATACGCCGCCAAATGAAGGGCAGTCCTTTGAAGTTATAAGGTTAGTGCCTACGCCCCATGATGTAATCTTTGCTCCTTGAGATTTAAGGGAATCGATAAGATACTCGTCAAGGTCACTTGAAGCCGATATGATGGCATCTGTAAAGCCTGCTTCATCAAGCATTTTTCTTGCCTTCTTTGAAAGGTAGGCAAGATCGCCCGAATCCAGTCGTATTCCATAATTCTTAAGCTCTATTCCCGCTTCCTTCATCTCTTTAAATACCCTTATGGCATTAGGAACACCTGACTTTAACGTATCGTATGTATCCACCAGAAGAAGGCAGGCATTCGGATAAAGTTCAGAATACTTCTTGAATGCGGTATATTCGTCAGGGAAACTCATAACCCAGCTGTGTGCGTGAGTACCCTTGACAGGAATATCAAAAAGCTGTCCTGCAAGCACGTTGCTTGTACCTATGCATCCGCCTATAACCGCTGCTCTTGCACCGTATGTTCCGGCATCAGGTCCCTGTGCACGTCTGAGACCGAACTCCATAATACCTTCGCCTCTTGCCGCATAGCATACTCTTGATGCCTTTGTGGCAATAAGGCTCTGATGATTTACAATATTTAAGATTGCCGTCTCAACAAGCTGTGCCTCCATTGCAGGAGCGATGACCTTTACAAGAGGCTCCCTTGGGAATACAACGGTTCCTTCAGGAATGGCATATATATTGCCTGTAAATTGGAAGTCTGCCAGATAATCTATAAAGTCTGAATCAAACATATTGAGGCTTCTTAAGTATTTAATGTCCTCCTCTGTAAAATGAAGATTCTTTATATAGTCTATAACCTGTTCAAGACCGCATGCGATGGCATAACCGCTTCCGCTTGGATTATTCCTGTAAAATGCATCAAATACTACCGTTTCGTTAGTATGGTTTTTAAAATATCCCTGCATCATTGTAAGCTCGTACAAATCAGTCAGTAAAGTAAGATTTCTCATATTTTCTCGCATCCTCGCTTTCTGAAGCAATGTATTTCTATCTATACATTTTGCCACATTTTCGCTCTAAATGCAATACTTCATTGTAATTTCGGAAAAAGTATTATATAATTATAAGGTATATGAGCAATTACTTCGTAATGGAGGCACTTATGATTAGACTTATTCTTGTAATACTGTTTCTGGTAATTTTTTTTATTTTAAGCATACCAATGTGGATAATAGAATGGATTATCGGCAAATTCAATAAAAAAGCGAAGGATATAAGTTCCCTTCGCATAGTGCAGTTTGCTTTTAAATGTATTCTGTTTATATGCGGCACCAAAACCACCGTTATCGGTATGGAAAATATTCCAAAGGACGAGCCTGTACTGTTTGTAGGCAATCACAGAGGAATATTTGATGTTTTGATACCTTATTCGAGAATGCCGCGTGCAACGGGCTTTGTTGCCAAAAAGGAATTGGAAAAGATACCGGGGCTTAATATATGGATGCGCTATCTTCACTGCCTTTTCCTTGACAGGGACAACATGAAAGAAGGATTAAAGACTATTCTTAAAGGAATAGATCTTGTAAAAAATGACGGTATTTCCATTGCCATTTTCCCTGAGGGAACAAGAAGCAAAGGACCCGATATGCTGCCTTTTAAAGAGGGCAGTCTCAAAATAGCCGAAAAAAGCGGCTGCAAGATTGTTCCTATGGTTCAGAAAAATACACGTTCCATATTTGAAGAACAGTTCCCTCTTTTAAAGAAAGCAAAAACAGTGCTTGAATTCGGCACACCTATCGATATTTCCACGCTTGACAAGGACACAAGGAAATTTCTGGGTGCATATGTGCAGAACATAATCAAAGAAATGTACGATAAAATGGAAATTTAGACAACCTTAGAACGGAGATATAACATGAATAACAGACCTAAAAGACGAAAATCAAGAAAACAGATAAAACGCCAAAAACAGATTATGGCAATAGCAGCCCTTATCGTTATGATTATACTGGTTATTGCAGTATTTACGGGACTGATACTGCTTATTAAAAAAGTATCCTCAAACGAAAAAAAACCTTCCGGCAATACCACTCAGAACACCGAAAGCAATAAAAGCACGGAGAGTGAACACAATACAGACAACACAAGCGAACCTTCAAGCGAAGATACTACTACATCAGCCAAGATTGACAAAAGCGTATGGTTTCTCCAGCTTGTAAATGCATCGCATACACTGTCTGCAACTCCGGACATTGAACTTGAAACATTAAAGAACGGTTATCAGTGTGATAAACGTATAGCTGATGACCTTCAGGATATGTTTGATGATGCCAGGGCAGCAGGTTTAAATCCTATCATCTGCTCTGCCTTCAGAACTCACGAAAGACAGATTTACCTTTATAATCTTGAAGTCGAAAATTTCAAAAAGCAGGGTTATTCAGACGAAGAAGCAAAAAGACTTGCCGGAACTTCAACAGCCGTTCCGGGTACCAGCGAGCATGAACTGGGGCTTGCGCTTGACATAGTATCGGCTTCATATCAGCTTCTTAATGATGAGCAGGCTAATACGCCTGAGCAGAAGTGGCTTATGGCAAACTGCTACAAGTACGGTTTTATCTTAAGATACCCTAAGGATAAGGAAAACATCACAGGCATTATGTACGAGCCTTGGCATTACCGTTATGTAGGAAAAGAAGCTGCCAAAGAGATAACCGAAAAGGGACTTTGCCTTGAAGAATATCTCGAAATGTATTAGTTTCAGTGGATGCTTTATTCATTGTGCTCCACGACAACAAAATCACCTTTTTTTCTGAAATAAACATTTTCATATGGTTCCTCTATTTTTAGAGGAATCATATTTGAAATCACGGTAGTTTTAAAATTCACTTTTCCCTTTACTATAATTCTAGCAAAGTGCAGTCTTACTATCTCATCAGACATTACCTGTTTCTTTTCCATATATTTCTGTCTTTCCTCTGATTTCGCTTCATAAACCGCTCTTACTTTACGATAAACCTCCATATTAGGATTCTGGGCAGCATCAAATTTCTTAAGTCCGTCTTTAAGGACGGCAACCTCTGAATCCGTCTGGTTAAAATTCTGTGTAACAGTAGCATACTCTTTCAGAAGTTCATCATCAGCGCCCACGCAGACCACAGTATCTATACCGCTTTCCGAGCCTATTGTGTTTGCTTCTATCAATAGCTTTGCCGAAGTTTTTCCGCCGATTATCTTTCCGTATTTTCCTGAAATAATAACACTTTTATCAGATTTTGACATACACTGATACAGATAGTTTGCATTGATGTCTCCGGCAGCCATAAGATTAGCTCCTTCAAAAAATGTTCCTGAAATATTGCCCCCGGCAATCACTGTACCCTGCTTATTTCCGTTCATTCCGCCCTTTATGACCACATCCTGACCCGCTTCAATTCTTGCATTTTCCACAAGTCCTTCTATCTCAACATTTCCCCTTGCTTTTATAGAAAATGAAGTGCACATATTTCCCCTGACAATAACATCTCCGTTAAAGTCAATATTTCCCACGCTGAAATCAAGGTCGCCTTTAACCACAAAAACAGAAGAAACCATAATTTTATTTCCTCTAAGTTCTATCTTGCCGCTTGATGACGCCATATATGTAATGCCGTCATCAAGCTTTACAAATCCGCTTCCTACCAGTCCTGCAAGTTCCTCTCCGCGTTTTGCCTTAATCTCATTTCCCAATACATCCGTACCGTTTTCGCCTTCTTTTGCTTTATTGTATTTTGCTATAACCTGGCCTCTCTCGACCAGCTCCATAAGGTGCATGCTTCTGTAATCCACGCTTCCGTCAGCCTTTATCTCCGGCCTTGTCGGAAGTTCTGTTTCAAAAAAATAATCATAATATCCCGGCTCTCCGTCCACAGGCTGTTTTCCCCTTGCCACCTCAACATCCTCATAAAGCCTGTTATTGTCTATAATATCCCTGACAGCTTCCTCGTCAATGCCGTAATTTATCCCATTATCCTTGAGAATGTCCATTATTTCCTGAAATCCGTATGTTGCCTGTTTCTTTTGCGGCAGATACAAACGAGCCGTCATCTTATCACTGCTTACAGTTACCTTTGCATTTTCCCAATCCATATTTCACCAGCTTTCAACATCCTTGTTGCACATATTTTCACGTTATTATATAATATATATCGAACATCTTGAAAATTATATTAAGTTACGGGAGATGATTTTTTTGAATTCATACACATTTCTTCAATGGCTTTTGTTTTTTGCCGTTTACTGCTTCTTTGGCTGGATTTTTGAATCCACCTATGTATCCCTTAAGAAACTTAAATTTACCAACAGAGGTTTCCTGTACGGACCTTTTCTTCCTATATACGGTTCAGGAGCAATAATGCTTCTGTTTGCGACGCTTCCAGTGCGGGACAGCTATATCCTGACCTTTCTTTTCGGAATGGTTGCAGCCACACTTCTTGAGTATGTTACGGGAGTTATTATGGAAGCAGTCTTTAAGGTGCGTTACTGGGATTACTCCAACCAGCCGTTAAACTTTCAGGGACAGATTTGTCTTGGTTCATCACTTGCGTGGGGCGTTATGGGTGTTCTTCTGGTAAACGTGATACACAAACCCGTAGAACATCTTATACTGTCACTCCCGGGCAATCTTACCCAGCTTTTGGCTTTTCTGTTTGTAATAGTATTTGCCGCAGACTTTACATTGTCTGTAAGGGAAGCTCTCGACATACGTTCTCTGGTCGCAAAAGCTTTGCGTGAAAACGAAGATCTTCAAAAAATCCAGAAGCGAATTGATGTCATTGTAGCCTTTGCAAATGAAGACAGACAGGCATTCTTAGAGGAGCTTAACGAATTGAAGTTAAAGTATTCTGTCAAGAAAGAAGTCATGTCTTCAAAGCTTGAGAGTATCAACAGACGTTACAAGTCTTTAAAGCGCCGTCATCCAAGCCTTCTCTCAAAAAGGTATAACCAGCTCAACAATAAGGATAAATAGATTATTCCGACCATTCGTATTTTATGCTGAGAAACTCCTCAAGCTGATAGAGAATCTGATAAAGAATTGCACGGTTTTCAAATTCTTTTCGGCTTGAAGGAAGCGGCTCATCTTTCATATTCTCAAATATATTATGAAGTTCTTCAAGATTTACATTCACATCATTTTCCATAAAAATGTGATTGCTGAGTTTTCCTATAAACTCGGCGACAATATGGCTTTGACGCGGCACTTTATCCAAAAGCAGGACATTTTCATATATGTGTCGTAGAACCTCCGCCTGATTTTTTCTCATCATAATGTACGACAGCTCTTCATTTACGTCACTGTGAAACGAATTGCTTATGCTTTCCTCAGTAACCCTGATAGCCTCTGATATATGTCCGTCAAGCACTTCAAAACAGTTACCCTTGTAGTTACTCTTATCCTCAATGAGAATTTCATTTGACATTCTGGCAAGAATATTTCTTATGTCTTCCTCAATATTTAACTTCAGTGCGTTGATTTTATCACGTCTGGCATGCAGACTGAGATTTATAATAACACCGACACTGACGCCTATCAAAAATATCAGAAGTTCATTCAGTATCCATTCAGGGCTCATGGAACGTGCCGTCCAGAAATGCGTCACAAGTACCGAATTGACCGCCATGGCAGCCTGCCAATGAAATATCATACACACAAAAATATATACGAACATATACAGTGCAAAGCCTGAAAGCGTATATCCCAACAGGCTGAAGGCTCCAAAAGCTATCACCACGGCACTTAAAAATGCCAAAAGCCTTTTTAAAGCTATTCTAAGGGTCTCCTTTTTGGTTGCCTGTATGCTAAGAATTGTAATAATTCCGGCTGAAGCACTGTAATTAAGTTTCAAAAGGTTTGCTATAAATATGGCTGCTATACAGCCTCCTGCTATTTTTACTGCGTTTATTATGTTCTTCATTTTTCCTCACATTCCACACTTTGGGCATACACTGCCGCAAAAATATTTTTGTATATGTCAAAAACCTTTACTCGCTTCATATCGAAGAAGAAGCTCTACCACCCTGCTATAGCTTGTTATACCGTCAGACACGCCATTTACTTTAAGAGAAGTATCCATGGCTATGTCGGATACCTGTGACACCACATCAGTGCTGATAACCGCGCTGTCCTCCACACTTTTCCATTGCTCCTGCGTCAAAAACACATTATCAAAATGCACAATATCCTCTATGGCAGGCTGCGCCTCATATCTGCCTTCCTCCAAACTTACTGCGTCATAATAATCATTGTCAACATAGTACAGAACACTCAGGTAACCGCTGTATTTTATAAAAATGTCATCAGAATTAACGGTTGCCAGGTATCCTATAAAATTCGCATCATCCTCGTATATATATCCCTTGATATGCGCCAGCTCGTGACATATGACAGCAGGATAATTGGGCAGATACATTACTCCGTTTACATTTGCTTCCATGGAAAACGGGAAAAACACGCCGCTTACATACTGTTGGCTCATAAAACCGGAAAATGCTATCGTCTTCACTCCGGGATAAAATCCTGACAAAAGCTCATACTTTTCACCCAAAGCCTTCATACATTTTACCGACTCATGATACACATCCTTTTCATATATAATATTGCCAGCATCATCCCTCACAAAGCGGCCGCTCAGTTCATTACATTGTGTGACTATTTTATTTCTAAGTTTTTCCAAATCCTCTATGGTGTATTCACTGTCTGTCTTAAGCTCGCTTTCGCCAAAGGATGTGGCATGATACAATATAAAACAGTTAAGCGTCATCACAAGAAATACTGATGACACCAGAAACAGAAAGATTTTTATGTACTTTTTTGAAAATGCTTTTACCCTGCCGGTGCTTTTCCTAAATATCACAAGCAGAATCCCGTTTAGTATTGCAGCCGCCACTAAAATCACCGCAATTATAATCATGAGTTCACCTACACTGAAAGGAAAGAGCGAGGTAATTCCTCCGTACACCCTCAAAATGGCTCTGAATACCGTCCGCCTGTAAAAATCGCAAAACGGCACACTTACCCATGCTGCAATATTTATAATAATTCCCAAAATAAATATTATCAAAGTCGCTTTGTTCAACTCATCAAGTTCTGATATTCTCTTTAGAAAACGTTTCAAAAAATCACTCCTTCAAAGCTATTGTAGCATTTGAAGGAGTGATTTTCAACAGTTCTTGTTACACCACGGGCTGTGTTTCGCCCGGAACAGGCATCATCTCTTTGTAAAAACCTCCCTTGTTTGGCATATTTTCTGCGCCTGTCGGTCTTTCCATATTTCCACCAGGCATCTGGGGGCTAAATCCTCCGTTCATATCCTTTCCTCCCTGACCACCCATACCTCCGCCGTTTCCGTATATAAGACCAGACATCGTTATTTCATAATCGGAAGAACCTATTGTCAGAGTATATGTGCCGTTTGCAGTTATATCAGGAGTGCTTATCACTACGGAATTGAATGTTTTCGGAGAAACAGTTGAAACAATTTCCTTTCCCGATGAATCCTTTAACGTAACCTTGGTATCGGCTGCTGCCGTAGAGGAAATATTGTAAAGAATTGAGCCTTGTGTTGAAGTATTGCCAAAATTCTGTGCCATAGAACCGTATCCGAATGCCATTATTGTTCCGCCCGTAATCTGTGCGTTGCTGCCATAGTCAAGCGCACCGTTTCCACTGTTTGTAGGACCATATACATATATTGTGCCGCCGCTTACAAAAAGCGTATCGTTTGAGTCAAGTCCGTCACCGTCGGCATTTACGGTTATATTTCCACCTGCTATTCTAAGATATACATCACCGGCTGAAGTGCTTTCGGCAAACGTATTCTGTCCCGGTCTTCCGTTCATGGAAGACATATCGTTTCCTCCTGCTGCATTAAAGCCGTCATCGCTTGACACCAGTTCAACATCACCGCCGTTTACCGTTATATTAAGACCTTCAATACCTTCATAGCTTTTGGTAATCTTTATGCTGCCGCTCTGTATCAGCACACTCACATCAGCATGTATGCCGTCGTCACCTGAAGCTACCGTAAATGAAGCATTTTCAATGCACACGTTTGAATTGGCATGAATTGAATCATCACATGAATCTATAACAAATGTTCCGCCTGCTATATTTATATCAAAACTTGCCTTTATGGCTTTTGCTGATTCACTGTCTGAAGTTTCTGATGTGCTTTGCTCAAAACCTCCCATATTTTTACCGTTTCTGTAAAAACCTCCTGAAAAGCCGTCTGTCTTAGCCGATGCATTGGCACTTCCGCCTCCTGTCTTTATATCAAATGTACCATCCTCAATATAGACATAGCCTTTTTCAGCATCATCATCATTTTTTGACTGTATGCCGTCATTTCCTGCCGTAATCGTGAAGTTACCGTCAGCAATCCTTACACTGTCCTTGCCTGAAAGTCCGTCTTTGCCTGCATCTATCACATATGTTCCGCCGGTTACCTTTAAATCATCCTTTGACACTATTGCATGTCCATAGGTACATTTCACATTTAAGGTACCGTTTCCGTTAAATGTTATGTCAGATTTTGAAAATACGGCGCCATCTATATTTACGTCATCACTGTTTACAAATTCACCCGTAACAGCCAGACTGTTCGTTCCCTCGAGAGTAACAAATACCTTGTCTGCTTCTGAAACATATATTGCCGCACTGCTTTCATTTGTTATCGTGGCGTCACGAAGCACAAGCTGTACTTTTTCGGTATCACTTACTGAAACTTTAATCTGTCCCTTAAGACTTCCGGAGATTATATATGTTCCTTCACTGCTTATTGTAAGCACTCCGTCCGCATACGCAGCGCCGGCAGCACTCACACTTGTCTTCTCTCCGTCAAGAGTTACCGTGACGGCAGAAGATGTATCATAACCTATCTCCTTATCCCTGCTTGTGAACATATCTGATGTGTCTATATTACTTATCTGCGTAACAGAAGTAATGGTCTTTCCTGAAGTACTGCTTTCAGAATTTGTTTTATCGTCTGATTTTGAAGCATTTTCTTTGCCGCACGCCATCAGACTCATTGCCAGAAGGCATGCCAAACCCGCACTTATAATTTTCCTTTTTGTCATAGTAATTCATCCTTTCTGTTTTATATTACTTAAAGCTCATTATTATAAAACTCACTTCTTGAACACAGCACTTCCAGATTGCCGTTTCTTGCACGAAGCTTATCTATAAATTCCTTTTCAAGTTCCACATTTTTTAATTTAATGTTGTAGGAAAGCTTATACATACTTCCCATATTTGTTGTCTTTACCGCAACCAATTCACATTTATCCGTGTAATTTTCAAACAAATCGTCAAATATGTTTGTATAATCCAGTTCCTCCGGTATGGTAATTTTTAAGTCCTTTACACGCATATCCCTCTTCTTCTCGCCAAATTTTGTAAGATTATACACTATGTTTGCAAGGCATACCAGAATTGCCAATATCAGTGCATACCCGATAAATCCCATACCGCACGAAAGTCCTACTGCCATGGCAAGAAATATCGAGCATATCTCCTTTGCCGTCCCCTGTGCGGAACGAAATCTTACAAGGCTGAATGTACCCGCAACCGCAACTCCTGCTCCGAGATTGCCGTTTACCATTATGATTACTGCCGAAACTATACACGGAAGAAGCGCCAGTGTCACCACAAAACTTTTTGAATATTCATTTTTTAGCATATACGCCAACGATATAAATACTCCAATGATCAGGGCTGCCACCAGACATATGACAAACTCCTTTGTTGAAATTCCTGCCACTGATGTACTGTTTTTAAATATTGATTCAAACATATTATCCACAAATCCTTTCTTCTCTTAGTTTTTCTGTTTTTAGGCTCATACAGTAAGCCGTACCGTACTTTGAAAACGAAGTTTTATATATTTTCAGTTCGTTAAGAATGTGTACCAGCCAAAGCGGTATCGAGTGGCTTACTTTAAGTTCCATAAGCACCTGTCCTTCCTCAATTATTCTGGTGCCGTACACACCCTTCTTAAGGCTCAAATCATTTTCTCTGTACAAAATATTTTTATCAAAAGTAATTCTAAGGCTTTCATCCTCGCATCCGACAAATGCCGTTCTGTCATAAAACAGAAGTATCGACGGCTCTACGTCGCCGTAAAATTTCAAAAAATAATCTATTTCATCCGTAATCTGATTTGTTTGCTTTGCCTTTTCCTTTCCGTTTAAATATTTTTCAGCTTCGTCACATTTCATACCGACACGCCTTTTATAAACTATGCCGCCATATTTTTTCTTAAGTTCCACAAAAACTTTTGTATCACCCTTTGCAACACCATAGCTTCTCAGCCTTAATTTTTCTTTATAAGCGGGTCTTTCAAGAGACCTCCTTATGAGAACTTTTTGGGGCGTATCATAGTAGAGACTGCACACTGTGCTTTCTTTGTATTCATCCGGCTTTATATAATCTTTAAGCCTTTCTTTTAAAAGGCGATACTGTTCTTCGCTTAACAGGTATTTTAATTCGTATCTTTTGAAAATGTTTTCTGACTTTGCCATACAATCACCGTCCTTTTCTTAACTTTATGAGGCTATTGTAAAACACAAGTTTAAATCGAACTTTAAATTTTACTTTAAATTTACTTTAAATTTACCTCAAAACAGGATGGCATATTGTATTTTTATCAGTAGCAAAATGTCGGAATATCTGATATAATCGGACGGGTAAAGAATATGTATACGAATTAGGAATGGTAAAGGTGAAAAAATGGAAGAAATATTTAAGAATAGCAGATATAAGTCGATACTGGCAATTTTTTGTGCTTTTGGCTGGTCATTGGCATATCCTCTCATAAAAATCGGATATCAGGAATTTCAAATAGGTTCATCTGATTTGGGAGGGAAAATCTTATTTGCCGGAATACGTTTCCTTTTTGCCGGTATGTTGGTTAGGGGATTTTGTTGTTTCAAAAAAATAAGACTTGAATTAAAAAAGACAAATGATTTATTTTGGCTGGTACTTCTTGCAGTTGTAAACATATCACTTCATTATATGTTTGCATATATAGGATTGGGATATAACCCGAGTGCAAGGTCTACCATATTGGATTCTATGGGAGGATTTTTACTTATTATTCTCTCAACCATTATATTTTCTGATGACAAAATATCCGTCTCAAAATTTATCGGATGCGTATTGGGAATTGCAGGAATTGTGGCAATTAACATACAGCCCGGAGCTGATTTCTTTGAAAACATCACATTTAGAGGGGACGGTATGATTCTTCTAAATGCGACTTGTGCAGCACTCGGCGGCATCATAACACGGGTAGCTTCAAAAAAAATGAATATGATGCAGGCAACAGGGCAAAGCATGATGATTGGAGGCGTATTACTCCTTATCGTCGGTCTGATTATAGGAACAAATGGTATCTGGAGCTTTAGCATTAAAGGAGTACTCGTATTAGCAGGATTAGTTATGATTTCAGCAGTTTGTTTTGCTGTTTATAATGAGCTGCTTGCTTATCATCCGATTAGCAAGATAGCAATTTATAATGCACTGATTCCTGTTCTGGGAGTAATATTCGCATCATTACTGCTTAAAGAAGAACTGAAATGGCAATACTTTATAGCCGTAATGATGGTGGGTTGTGGAATTTATCTTGTAAATATGAAAGAGCATAAATAAAGCGGCCTGCTATTATTTCCATGGTCTTGCTTTATCAAGCCAGCCAAGCTTTTGCCAATATTCCTTTTCCGATTCGTCAGCTCCCCAACCGTTAATCTGTATCATACGCATCATTCCAAACATAAATTTTGTTTTGATGCCGACACGAACCTTTTTATTCTGCAAATGTGCGGCAAGTTTAACCATGTCTGCCTTAATTTTGTCTTTCTTATCTGAAGAAACCTGCTCCCAATTCATTGCCTGAACGGCAATACCATAACTTTTTACATAAGGTACACCCCAATAAAACAGCGTATTTGTAATGTCTTTGATAGCTGACTTCATTCCATTTCCTGCCGCCGTTGTGATGACAACTGCCTTTTTTGAAAACATACACTTACGAGGTTTATGCGGCATCCAGTATATAAATGTGAGATCAAAGAAAGATTTCATAGGTGCGGATGCCCGCATGCAGTAAGTAGGAGTTGTAAAAATCAAGAGTTCTGCGCTCTCGATGGCATCCGTTATGCGTTTCTTTTCTGCATAAAAAGGACATTTCGACTCATCTTTAATGCATTGGTAGCAGCCAAGGCAAAAATGTTCCAAATCCTGCGGCAGAAAAAATTCCTGTATTTCGCTGTCTTTAAACTGTTCTGCCAGTATTCTGCTGATGTTATAAGTACTTCCCTTATGATTTTGACCGTGAATTAACGTAATTTTCATGATTTGTTTTCCCTCCTGTAGTTTATATTAAAGCGTCTTATATGTTCTTCAATCAATTGTAACGCAGTAAGTTCCATATGCGGATTGCGGTCGCATACCGTGAGCAAAGTGTATATCGGTGAATAAAATTCTAATGCCATCAGTCTGGCATCTGCCTCAATAAATTTTCCTGCTGATATGAGCAGTTTGAAAAGTCCTGCCTGATACATTACAGGATCTTCAAAAAAATACTTT
The DNA here is from genome assembly GCA_945920185.1 of uncultured Eubacterium sp. Taxonomy (GTDB): domain Bacteria; phylum Bacillota; class Clostridia; order Lachnospirales; family Lachnospiraceae; genus CAMEJP01. The sequence goes on from CAMEJP010000005.1 coordinate 15,823, forward strand.
GTATAAAGACTTGCAAGTTCAGGGTTCTTAAACTGTTCCAGTGTAAGGATTTTGCGAAATTTTGACATATATTCATCATGTAGAAAATATAGAAACAGTTTTTTACCGGCATCTATAAGTTCATCTTCAGCGATATTTTTATATATTTCAAAGTCAGCGTCAATATCACTGCTGTTTATACCAATCACTGCAGTCTGTTTTAAATAATTTTCCGACATTTCTTCAATAAGCGCCTCAAAAATATCTTTTTTACTTTTGAAATGTTTATACAGTGACGGCGCCTTTATGCCTACCGCTTCGGCAATATCTCCCACATATACATCGGTGTAGCCTTTTTGTGCAAACAGTGTAAGTGCCGCTTCAATTATTCTTTTCTTTGTATTCATAATAGTCTCCATTCAATTTGGCTAATTAAAATTAGTGCCTAATTGTAATCATTAGCTAATCTAAATTAGCCGCTAATCGAAATTAACTATATTTTAGGCTAATTCGGATTAGCTGTCAAGACAAAAAAACAGAAGATAGCATTACTACTCTCTGTCTTTCACTATGAATGTTGAAGCGGAAATGCTGTTAAAAGGCTGCCGTTATGGTAATTGACGCTCCGTCTTCACTCACTGCCGATATACTTCCTCCGTGAAGTTCCACTATGGACTTTGCAATCGACAATCCTATTCCAAATCCTTCTATATCCTTTGACCTTGAGGCATCTGCCCTGTAAAACCTGTCAAAGTAACGGTTAAGACTTCCTGTATCTATGTTGGAAGCCGTGTTGTATATTGCAAATTTTATCCTGTTCTTACTCTTTTTAAGACTTACCTTAATAATTCCGTTTGAGTATTTTACCGCATTATCCATAAGAATGTTTACAAGCTGCCTTATGGATTTTTCTTCTCCATTATACAAAAGTCCATCCTCAATCTCAACCGTCATGGTTGTATTCCTTTGCTCTGCCAGCACCTTAAAGCCTGTAACCACGTCGACAACGGCATCCGACATATTAAACTGTGCCCGCTCCACCTTAATTCCATCCTCGTCCATTCTGGCAAGAGCAGTCAGATTTTTGGTAAGGCTTGTAAGCCTGTCCACCTGTTTTCTTATGCTTTCAGTCCATTCGCTTTCACCATTCATAAGCTCTATAACTTCAGTGTTTGCTGATATAACAGCCAGCGGGGTTTTTATTTCATGGCTCGAATCCGTAATAAATCTTTTTTGTTTTGAATAGCTTTCTGCAATAGGCTTCATCACTATTCTCGAAAGACATACCAAAAGCACGAATACAGCCGCACTTCCAATAATCGATATCAAAATGCTTGCCTTAAGAAATGTGCCTGCCGTCGATAACTGCTTGCTGCAATCCACAAATATTATAAGACTTTCTCCATCCTTTTCACTGACCAGATACCTGTAACAGTCGATGTAACCCTTTGTCTTTTTGCTGTTTGTAGCCTTTAATATATATTTTTGTGCGGTCTTATCGTCAACGGCTGCTATATTGCCGGTATTAGTCCATTTTATCACTCCGTCGCTTCCCGTAAGTGCCGAAAAATATCTTGTTTCATAGGGAGTTTCTGCTGACATTTTCCTGTCCTTAAAGTCAAATTTCTTATCAGCACCTTCATCAAATCTATTATTATCTCCTGTGCCTTCAGGTAACATATCCGGCTTAGGAAATTTTCCGTTATTTTCAGAAATCATTTCCAGTATGACATCTACATCATCTGCAATCTTTTTATAATTCATAACATTTATGAGCGTCATAATTACAGTGAGAACCGCTATAACCGAAATCATACTGATTATCACAAATTTTTTCTGCAGTCGTTTTATCATCAGTCTTCCTCCAATGAGTAGCCCACGCCTCTTGACGCTTTAATGTGCACATTTGCCTTTATATCCGACAGTTTTTTGCGCAGATATGAAATATATACCCATACTATATTTATCTCAGCTTCGCTGTCATATCCCCAGATTTTTTCCATAAAACGTTCTGTTGATATAAGCTGGTTATGATTGCTTATCAGCATTTCCATCATCTGATATTCCTTGTTGGCAAGACGCACCTTTCCGCTTTCCGTACTAAGTTCATATGTAGCAGGATTAAGTGATACATTTCCGTACTCCAGTCTCGTCACCATATTATCATCCTTACGCCTTGTCATGGCGCGTATTCTCGCAAGCAGTTCTCTTGTTGCAAATGGCTTTGTAAGATAGTCATCCGCTCCTGCATCAAGTCCCTCAACCCTGTCATCTATCTCAGACTTTGCCGTAAGCATAAGCACAGGCGTGGTATTTCCTGCCTGCCTTATGGTCTTTAATACGGTAATGCCATCCACCTTCGGCATCATAATATCCAGTATTATGCCGTCATATTCTGCTTCCATGATATAATCAAGCGCTTCTCTGCCGTCATACACTGCATCCACCGAATAATTGCTGTGTTTCAAAATAGCCACCAACGCTTTGGACAAATCTTTTTCATCTTCCGCTAACAATAACTTCAAATCGACCACCCTGCCTTTTTCTTCTCTATGTGATACTAAATGTATTATCCAACAGAAAGTTTAAAAATACTTAAAAAGCACAACTTATTTCTAAGTTGTGCTCCTTCATAATGCCCAGAGCCGGAATCGAACCAGCGACACAGGGATTTTCAGTCCCTTGCTCTACCAACTGAGCTATCTGGGCAAATAGCGAATAGAATAGGCAAAAATCATAAAGCGATACTTGGACAATGTGAGCTTGCTCACATTTGGACAAGCAGCGGTTTATGCATTTGCTCATTTTTGAGCAAATGTTCATCGAGCCCTTCGGGCGAGATGGCTATTTTTGCCGTAGTATGGAGTGGATGGAGAAGGATTCGAACCTTCGAAGACGTTGTCAACAGATTTACAGTCTGCCCCCTTTGGCCGCTCGGGAATCCATCCAAAATTTGCCTTAACAATATGGAATTATATCATAAGGCAATAAATAGTGCAAGTCTTTTTTCTATTCTGTTACGCTTGCCTCAAAAGCTTTTATTACAGCTGCATTGTCCTCGCAGATTGATATAATTACATAATCGCCAAGAGCCTCTATTGTGTAATTGCTCTTATTGTTCAATCTTTCATACTGTGCCGTGTCATACTGCTTGCTGACCTCTTTCTGGTCTTCAACTCTCTTTTCAAACGCCTTTTTTATATCGGCAGCTTTGCCTGACTTAGCCTTTATGACAGTTACTTCGTCTACCTTGTCATCAGATATATACATACCTGATACCTCGTCTACATTTGCCATATCAATGTCAAGATATACATATTCAAGGTTGGAAGCGTCTATGGTCTTTTTAAAATCTGAGACCTTTGCATCTCTTTGTATGGCAGATATTATATCTTTAACCGCTACATTTGTCTTTACCTTTGTCTCTTTTTCCTTATCGTCCTTATTTGAACATGCACACATACAGAACGCAACCACCAACACAAGCATCAATAAAAATACATTTTTCTTCTTCATTTTGTCTTCTCCTATTCATTTGTTTTTATTACATCTTTTATCAGATTATACCAATATGGATAATACTGACCTTTAAGGTGCAGACCGTCTGAGGTAAGTTCCTCCCTTAGCATTCCGCTGCTGTCCTTTAGCGAGGTTGCCATATCAATATAATAGATACCCTGTTCATTACAAAGCTGAACCAGTCTCTTATCAAACTCGGTAATCCTGTCATTCCTTATACTTGCCTTTTGCTCGTATTTTGTATTGATAGGTAATGTCAGTATAATATATATTTTCGTGTTTGGCAAGGATGCCTGTAATTCATTGACAGCCTGTATGTATCTTGTAGCTATCTTTTCAATGTCTGGACTTACGTTGTTTAAGTCATTGCTTCCGACAAGAATAAACATTCTTTCAGGATTATAGGCAACTATCTCATCTTTCCTAAGCATTATTTTTCCTATGGTGTATCCCTTGTCTGCCAACACGTTTGCAGGCATATTGTAACCATATGAATCGGCATATATCGTGATACCGGTAGTAATTGAATCGCCGACAAAGAGTGTATTGTTAAAAAATCCGTCATCCATAAACTCTTCTACGCGAGGTGAACGGTATATCTGGTCAAGCGGAGTGAAGCCTTCCTTAACCTTATACTTATATGGTTCGTCCGTATAGCTTACCACCCTGTCAGAGCCTTCTGACGTATTTCCGTAAAAATATATCAGCTCATCAAATTCACCGGGCTTGAGCGGAACTGACGGCGTATATGTCTTTGTAGGCTTCTCAACAACTGCCTGTGATGAAGACTCTGTGCTGTCTGTCTCCTTTTGTGTTGGTTTTTCCGTGTCCGGCTGTGAAGGCTGTGTAGGATTTTCAGGGTTGCCGTCAAGATTTGACAAGGTTACCTTCTGCACACTCCTGTCGGTTTCATTTTTCCTGATTCCTTTGTTAATCAGCCAGAATGCTCCGTATAAAAGTAGGCTTACAACAGCCAGCAATGCTATGGTAAGAAGGATTCTGAGTAATATTATTTTATTTTTTCTTCGGCGTCTCCTGTATGCGCGGTCACGCCTTATATATTCATCTTTCATTATATTGTCTCCGTTTAGTCTATCTTTTTAAACACAACTGCACTGTATGGTCTTAGCATAACATTTAATTCGCCTTTAGGCAAGGAATATCCTAAATGTGCCGTACTGTGTTCCCTTTCTGTGGTCATAAGTACCTGCACAACATCGTCCTCTGCCGTCAAGCCAACCTCCCATACAGGAATCCGCACATTCTTTTCCTCGTCATTGTTGTTGACAACAACAATGAGTATGTCCTCTTCAAGAAATCTTCCGTAGCTTATTATATTATAGCCGCACACCAATTCCTTGACAGAACCGCGAAGAAGTGCCTTATGTCTTTTTCTTAAGTTGATTGCTTCTTTGTGAAGCTCTATAAGCTCCTTATTTTCATTTCCCCACGGATATGTCCTTCTGTTGTCAGGGTCGGTAAAACCGCACAATCCTGCCTCATCTCCATAATATATTCCGGGTGCTCCCGGCCATGTCATCTGAATCACTACCGCCTCTTTAAAAATACCGTAATTGATATCTTCACTTGCGGCTTTTGAACCGAGAGTACCTATTCTTCCGACCTTTCTGTTGGTTCTTGTAAGAAAACGTGAATGGTCATGATTTGAAAGCTGATTCAAAGCTATGGCTATGGACTGAGCTCCTATTGTTGCCATATTATGCTTCATCGAGTCAAAAAAGCTTCTTCCGTTACCATACAGACTGTCATTTCTTGAGTCGCTGTGTTTTTCCATACCTGTCAGGAACCATGTTACCGGCTCCATAAATGCGTCATAATTCATTATGGTATCCCACTGGTCACCCTGAAGCCATGAACTGGCATTGCCGTAATGCTCCGCCATAATAATTGCCTCCGGATTTGCCTCCTTTACGGCTCTTCGGAATTTTCTCCAAAACTCATGATTGTACTCGCTGCTGTGTCCCAAGTCCGCAGCCACATCAAGTCTCCAGCCGTCTGCATTAAACGGCGGTGACACCCATTTTCTGCCTATTCCTATAACATAATCCTCAAGTTCCTTGGAATTTTCATAGTTTAACTTTGGAAGAGTATCATGTCCCCACCAGCCCTCATAAGAACCGTTATTAGGCCATGCATCATCCCTGTTGTCCGCAAAACTGAAATAATTCCTGTAAGGACTGTCCTTATCTACAAAAGCACCCTTTTTAAAATCTTCGCTGCTATCGTAAATATATTCTCTGTCAAGCCACTTGTTGAATGAGCCGCAGTGATTAAATACACCGTCTATGATAACTCTCATTCCTCTTGCATGTATTTCCTGAACAATCTTAATAAAAAGTTGGTTACTTGCCTCAAGATTCTTTTTGCTTGTAACGCGGGTTCTGTATCTGTCTTCTTTAGAATCCTCTACAATAACGCCTATATGAGGGTCTATATAATCATAGTCCTCAATATCATATTTATGATTGGAAGGCGAAACAAATAAAGGATTGAAGTATATGACATCAACGCCTAAATCGCTTAAATAGTCCAGTTTGTCCATAACGCCCTGCAAATCTCCGCCATAAAAATCTCTTACATCCATGGCTTCGGGAAGCCTGTTCCAGTCAGTTACGGCCTTTACCGGTGCTCCTATATAGACATATTCTCCGTCAGTCACATCATTTGACTTGTCTCCGTTGCAGAATCTGTCCACATATATCTGATAAACCACGGCACCCTTTGCCCAATTAGGCGTCTTAAATCCGGGAATAATCTCAAAATTATATGCTTCGTTAAGTTCTTTTATTGCACCCCACTGATTGTAATAACAGATAACCTTGCCTGACTTTACCCTGAAATAATATCTTACCTTTTTATCGGTAAGGTGAATCCTGGCCTCATAATAGTCAAACAACTCGTCCTGCAAAAACCTCGTCATAGGATACTCTTCACCGTCAGCTATAAGTATGACCGAATCAGCGTTATATTTTGCGGTTCTGAATCTTATGGTAACCGTTTCATACTCCATAGGTTCCTCAGGGGATCTGTAAAATCTTGTGGCGTCTGAAAACATAGCATCATAATTTACCACAGGTTTAACATTTATCATATATAAAAGCTTTTGATCAAGCTGTGTAAGTGCCTCAAAACTTTTGGAAAATCTCATAGCTTCCTCCACTACGCACATAATATCATCATTTTATATTTTATCATTCATTGCCAAAAGGTGCAACCATAACCTTAATTTGCCAAGTCATTTTTAACGAAAAATATACCCGGCAAGGGCGTTTTAACTTTCCGGTACAAATAAAAAAGACAGCCTTCCGTAAGCTGTCCTTTTAAGGAGAAGATATTTTTTGTTTTTTGGGGTAACAAAACAAAAATGTATATAATGTATTGGGGGGGTTTTACGATATTTATTATAACTAATGTGCAAACAGAAGTGTGCACAAACTTTACAAAGTTTATGCATTTTCTTTGTGCATTTTATACAAATAATTCTTCAAATTCTTCTCTTGTAATCTTCTCTTTCTCAAGAAGAAGCTTTGCGCTTGCGTGAAGCACATCTATATGCTCCTCAATAATCTTTTTGGCTTTTGCATAACACTCGTCAACAATGGACTTTACTTCTTCGTCTATAATATCCGCAGTTTTGCCGCTGTAATTCTTTGTATGGGCAAGGTCACGTCCTATAAAGACCTCGTCCTCATCACTGTCATAATTGATAAGTCCAAGTTTTTGAGAAAATCCGTACTTGGTTACCATAGCCCTTGCGGTAGCCGTTGCCTGCTTGATGTCCTGAGAAGCTCCTGTAGTAATATCATCACATATAAGTTCCTCTGCTATTCTTCCGCCAAGAGATACCATAATATCTTCAAGCATCTTTCCTCTTGTGTTAAACATTTCATCCTTTTCAGGAAGCGGCATCGTATAGCCTGCTGCTCCCAGGCCTGTCGGTATAATGGACACCGTATGCACAGGGCCGACATGCGGAAGGACATGGAAAAGTATGGCATGACCCGATTCATGGTAAGCGGTTATCTTCTTTTCTTCCTCCGAAATAACCTTGCTCTTCTTCTCCGTTCCTATGCCAAGCTTTATAAATGCGTACTCTATATCCTCTCTCTTGATATATTTCTGTCCCTGCTTAGCCGCATGGATTGCCGATTCATTCATAAGATTTTCAAGGTCTGCTCCGGTAAAGCCCGCTGTAGTTCTCGCCACATTGTCAAGGTCCACGTCATCAGCTATCGGTTTTCCCTTTGCATGAACGTCAAGTATTTCACGTCTTCCCTTGTAATCAGGCCGTCCGACAACTACTTTTCTGTCAAAACGTCCCGGACGCATAATGGCAGGGTCAAGAATATCCACTCTGTTAGTAGCCGCAAGCACTATAACGCCTTCATTTGCACCAAAGCCGTCCATCTCGACCAGAAGCTGGTTAAGAGTCTGCTCGCGTTCATCATGACCGCCGCCCATACCGGCTCCTCTTTTTCGTCCCACGGCGTCAATTTCATCAATAAATATAAGACATGGAGCATGTTTTTTCGCCGTATCAAAAAGGTCACGCACTCTTGATGCACCTACGCCGACAAACATTTCCACAAAATCGGAACCTGATATGCTAAGAAACGGTACTCCGGCTTCTCCTGCCACTGCCTTTGCAAGAAGTGTTTTACCTGTTCCCGGAGGTCCTTCAAGAAGAACACCCTTTGGTATACGCGCTCCAAGTTCAATGTACTTAGGCGGATTTCTAAGGAAATCCACTATTTCCTTTAATTCCTCCTTTTCCTCGTCAAGTCCCGCAACGCTCTTAAAATCTATATTTTTTTCGCCGGGCATCGTAACCATGGCTCTGCTCTTTCCAAAGTTCATCATCTTTGAATTGGTGCTCTGATTGCCTGCACTCATTCTCTCTATAATGCTTAAAAGGAAAAAACCTGCTATGCATACCATTATAAGTATAAATACATACTTTCCGAATGCACTGTCCTTCTCCACATCCCTGATTTCAAAATCAACATTCTTATCCCTAAGCATCTCCTGAGAGTAATTTACATCAGATACATACAGCGTTTTGCTTGTATTATCCTTGAGTCTGACAACCATTACGCCGGTCGGTACAGGCTCCTGCTGCCTTATTATGACACTCTCTACATTTCCGTTACTGATTTCTTCCATCAACTCGGCTTCCGTGATTTTCTCCATATTGTCAACCGACATTCTGTACCAGAATATAAATAAAAGAAGAGTACATATAAGAACAATATATACGCCGATATTTCGCTTTTTAGTCACCTAGCTTTCCTCCTTAAACACAACTTCTCCGACATATGGGAGATTTCTATATTTTTGATCGTAATCGAGTCCGTAACCGACAACAAAAACATCCGGTATCTTAAAACAGGTATAATCAACAGGCACATCTATAACTCTCCTGTCAGGTTTATCAAGAAATGTACACAGCTTAAGGCTCTTAGGTCCTCTGGTCTTTAAAAGCTCCAAGAGATTATTAAGAGTACGTCCGCTGTCTATAATATCTTCTACCACAAGCACATCCCTTCCCTCGATAGATTCGTCCAAATCCTTTATCATTTTAACGGTTCCGCTTGACTGCGTTCCTGCCCCGTAGCTTGAAACCGCCATAAAATCCATTGTAACAGGTATAGTAAGCCTTTTTGCAAGCTCACACATAAAAAATACGCCGCCCTTTAACACGCATATAAGATGCAGGGTCTTTCCTTTATATTCCTCGCTTATAAGTTTTGCCACTTCACATATTTTCTTTTCAACTTCTTCTTCAGAAATCATAACATTAACAATCTCTTTAGCCATAGTATTCTCCATTCATTCACAGTCAACCGTAATCTTAAGAACATTTTTTGTAGTATCAGACACCTTATATTCCTCGCTTATACGATAACCGACAACCCACATGATATGGTTTCCGTCCGCAAACACCGGAATGCTGTCGCGGAGCATACTCGGAATTTTTTCATCTATAAAGTAGTCTTTAAGCTTCTTTTTGCTGCCTTTTGCATCCACCACGAGATAATCTCCCGGCTTTCTGTAACGCTGCACCAAATTAGATTTTATTTTATCATAATCAAAGTACTTAGTATAGTCATTTTTCGGAATTTCTCTGCCTGATTCCCACAAAATTTTTTCAATCTGATATTGTGGCGGCTTTTTTATTTCTCCGGACGGTTTTTCATATTGACCGCAAAGTACCAGCTTATCGTAATCACGCCTTGCGATTATACCTTTAGGAAGTGATATTTTTTTTGATACCTGCATATCGGCGAGGCTTACCACGCTGTCTATATGATTCATGCTGATATCCTTTAAGGATGTGTATATCCTTTCAAGCACGTTGCGCACTATATATGTCTTTATGATATAATCAAGCTGTGAAAATTCCTCGATGTCTATCTCATACGTTTTCTCATTTACATTTACACATTTTTCAAAACTTTTCTCAGCCTCTTTGCTTATATAGCTTTCTGCCGCATTGCACAGTCTTGCTGCCTGATTAATGTTTTCTATGCTGTTTTCATTGATATTCATAACGGCATACGGAAGAACCCTGTTTCTGATTCTGTTTCGCATATAATCTTCCGTCTCATTTGTGGAATCCGTCATATACAATATTTTGTTGTCTTTTAAATAATGTTCTATCTCCTGTCGGTTTACACACAAGAGCGGTCTTATAATCATACCGTTTACAGGCTTTATTCCTGAAAGTCCTCTCACGCCGCTTCCCCTGAAAAGATTGTAAAGAACGGTTTCCGCCTGGTCATTCATATGATGTGCCACGGCAATTTTAGTTGCACCGTACTCCTTAGCCATCCGGTAAAATGTATCATATCTTGCCTTTCGCCCGGCTTCCTCTTCAGACATATGCCAACTCTTTGCAAGCTTCGGTACATCCTCTTTTACTATCTCAAATGGAATATCGTGCTTTTTACAAATATACTCGCAATACTGAGCATCTCTTTCTGCCTCGCTGCCTCTTATCATATGATTAAGATGAACACAGCCAAGCTTAAAGCCAATCCTTTTACTGAGATTTAGTAATACCGTAAAAAGGCACACAGAATCCGCACCGCCCGAAAGTCCTACGAGCACCGTATCGTTATCCTCTATCATATTGTATTCTCTGATATAGTTAAAAACCTTATCTTCCATAGCATTTTTGTCCTTTACGTATTAACTATTACTATACTTTAAATAACAAAGTTTGTAAAGATTTACACAGCTAATTTTTGTCAAAATTCACCATTACCACCACTACGGTCATATCGTCAAGTGCCTCGCCTTTAGAGCTTTCCAATGCTTTTTCAAGTATGGTATCGGCTATCCTCTTAGGATTTTTACCAGATATTTCCGAAATAATATTTACAAGCATTTCTTCCTTATCCTCTACGTCAAATGCTTCTATGACTCCGTCGCTTACCATAACAATAACGTCACCGTCATAAAGTTTCTTTACCGTATCGTCATAGTCCACATGCTCAAATACGCCCATCGGAAGCGTGGTGGATTTTATTATTTCCACCCAGCCGTTTCTTTTGATAAATGTAGACACCGCCCCAAGCTTTATGCAGTTACATACTCCAAGATACATATCCATGACACACATATCAAGTGTTATCGGATTTCCCACATAATCATTTACGGAAAATGCAGCATTTATCATATTGATTGCTGCCTGCTCGCTAAATCCTGCTTCCAGAAACTGTTCCAGAAGTTCTATGACTATTTTACTGTCATGATTTGCCATGACACCGGAGCCCATGCCGTCCACTATGCAGACTACCTCCTTGCCGCATCCAAGCCTTGACATGGAAAAACTGTCCCCGGACAGCCTGTTTCCCTTCTTACTGACCTGTGACACCTCGCATATACTCTTAAACTGCGGCGCTGTTACAAATGTATACTCGTCCGGCTCATTGTTTATTATCATCCTGCTGTTATCGCTGGCTATATAGCGCTTTTCAAAATAATCGCTTATAATTCCGGCAAGTTCCCTTGATGTCATGCATTTTTTCTTGGAAAAATAAGCATTAAGTATGATTTCATCATACTTCTTGTCTCTTTCAAGAAATGTGGCAGAGGTAACCACCACTCCCTTTGTCTTTAACAGCTTTATAAACCTTTTTCGTTCTTCTGATGTGATGGAGCGGTTCACGGCCTCATCATCGGTAAAGCTCTCCAAAATGGCAGCCATCTGAACAAGCTGCATAACTATGGCACTTTTATATTCATTACTTCTCACAAATGCTAACTCATTGTATGTATCTGCAAGACGCCTGAAGGATTTTGCCGCCTCGCCGACGCGCCATGCAGAATAAATCATATCCCATTTATTACTCATAAAGCCTCCAAAAAAACACCTTCTACGGTGGAAATAATAATGATTGTAATACCTTGCCCCAATTTTTTTTGTAGAATTATGTCGCGTATGCCAAAAACTTTTAGACAAAAAAAGACAGGCTGATACCTGTCTTAGCTTCCTGCCTGTCTTAACTTCTAATTCTCCGGTGCAAATATAATCTCATCCGGATAACACAGATTAAACTTCTCTCTGGCAACCTTCTCAACGTATTCGTCAGACTTGATGTCCTTTTCAAGCCTGTCAAGTTCTTCGCTCCTTTGCTGTTCGCTTTGAAGCTGCCTGTTCAGTTCATCAAGTTTTGCCTTTGCGGCATCATTCTTCGCCTTAAATCCGATTATATTTACCAGAAAAACGACTCCTATACACACCGCAAGCACAAGTGCCAGACGCATAACTCTCTTTCTGCTCTTTATTTCCTGTTCGTCTGCCTTTTTTCTTTTTATATTCTTATTCTTCACACTGCATCAATCCTTATCCGCTTTACGTATCTTTGACACGCTGTATACGATTATCTTAACCTTTTTTGCCACTTTTTTCAATACCTTCCTTACAGTTTTTTTAATTTTTCCTATAATTTTCTCCAAAAGCCAAAAAATACGCTTTCCGAGAACAAGATTGTATATCAATGCACCCAGACATATAAATTCTATAATAAACGCCCTGACCACTCCGTCATTAGTTACATAGATAATCCCAAAAGAAACGAGTCCCGCATATGTAAAAAATATAAGATCCTCCAAAGATATGAAAACTATATGATGGGGAATAATTTTGCGAAACACTCGCAATATATCGTAGCATACCTTAAGCCGTACTCCAAGAAGAAGCGCCGCGGCACACACATTAAGTTCATCATATATCATTATATTTCCCCTGCTACTTAAAAATACGCGTTAGAATACCCTCACCGGTATTTTTGAGAGATTTACTTTCGGAATATGCGAGCAAATTTATCGTCCCATATATTTCCACTTCGCCTCTCTCTACGGACAGACGGCTCACATGCAGGTCCTCTCCCTTTACCGTAAGCACCCCGTTGTCCGTTTCCAGTATTACGCTGTTCAAATCAAAGGAAACCACGTCAAGAACTCCGGTTACGGCGCAATTCTTTCTGTTGTCAAGCGACAGCTTATGCAGTTTCTTTATCGGTCTTTCTTCCATAACACACCCTCTGTTCAATACTTATATACTTATCCATATAATATATTTGGGAGTTGTATCATTTATTACAAATATCTGAACAGTTCCTTAGCGTCATCCTTCTTAACCGTTTCCGCCACACAAAGTACCTCTGCCTTGACAGTCCTGTTGCCGAATCCGATCTCTATCACATCTCCCACCTTGACATCATAAGATGCCTTTACCACCTTGCTGTTTACAAGCACTCTTCCTGCGTCACACGCCTCATTTGCCACGGTTCTTCTCTTTATAAGCCTTGAAACCTTCAAATATTTGTCTAATCTCATACCTTTTCCTTTCGCAATAAATACATCAGAGTTAAAAAGGATTGCCCGAAGGCAATCCTTAATGTCAATAATTACTTCTTCTTTTTATTAACAGTTTCCTTTAAGCTTGCGCCTGCCTTAAACTTAGGCATCTTTGCAGCTGCAATCTTAATCTTCTTACCTGTCTGAGGATTTCTGCCCTCTCTGGCAGCTCTCTTTGTTACCTCGAATGTACCAAAGCCGATAAGAGTTACTTTCTCGCCTTTTGCTAACTGCTCTGTAACAACTTCAACAAATGCCTTTACAGCCTTCTCGCTATCTTTCTTTGATAATTCTGTCTTTTCTGCAATAGCAGCAACCAATTCAGTCTTGTTCATGGTCTGCTCCTCCTCTAATAGTTTTTTTTCATCCAAACGGGACTACTCATACATACTTATAAACTTTTCGACGCCATTTGTCAAGATATTTTCGGCATTTTCTTCCAAAATTCTAGTTAAATTCACGCTTTGAAGGAGCAAATTCTGCAAATCATCAGTATTTTTGCCACTTTTTTCCAATCTGTCCAGAGTGTTTTTCAAATCTTTTATAACTTCATCAGCATTCTGAGAATTTCCGTATTCCTTAGAAGCCTTCTTCAAAACCTTCTGCGCCCGCACGCATGCAGGAAATGCTTTCGGAACAGACTTTAAAGGTGTTAAGGCATCGGATTTGCCTTGCTTTTCCTCTTTCTTGATGCTCTCCCATCTACTAAGACCTGCGGCAGCATTCTCTGCCGCTCCTTCCGTGCCAAACACATGCGGATGACGCCTTACGAGCTTTTCTGCCACCCCGTTTATGACATCCTCAATTGCAAATTCATGATTTTCTTTAGATATCTGACTATGCATTACCACCTGCAAAAGTACATCTCCGAGTTCCTCTTTAAGGTTGTCTGTGTCCTTATTGTCAATAGCTTCAATAACCTCATAGCACTCCTCTATAAGATTCTGCTTCATACTTTCATGTGTCTGTTCCCTGTCCCACGGACAGCCGTCCGGAGCCCGAAGATACTCAACAATAGCCTTAAAATCCTCAAAATCATACCTGTCTTTCGATAATATTTCTTCCTTTGTCATAACATTCCTCATTTCTTGGCAACTTGTAGCGAAGACATTTTAATATTCTAGTTTTCTATCTGTTTTCCGAGAAAACCTGCTGCACTTCCTGCTAACTTCATCTCAAGTTCTCCCATATTCTGTCCCTGCTCTTTAGTCAGTATAGCCACTGCACCTATAGCGTCGCCTTCACATATTATAATATTTATAACTTGATAAGTAAAGGGCTCGTTTCCCTCCTTTGTAATATTGACAAAGTTTTTGTCTCCCTTTGCGGCTATAATATTTTCTCTTTTTTCAATAAGCTCTTCAAGCTGTTTGCTTATAGGCTTTGCATCTAATTCCCTTCGTCCGCTTCCCGAAACTGACACTACAGTATCCTTGTCGGTTATACATACAGTCTTTCCTGTAGTCTTAGCCAGGGATTCCGCATATTGCTTGGCAAATATGCTGATATCGCTTATCGGTGAATACTTCTTAAAAACTATCTCGCCCTCATTGCCTGTAAATATTTCTAACGGGTCGCCCTCTCTTATTCTTAATGTTCTTCTTATCTCCTTTGGGATTACAATTCTTCCGAGATTGTCCATTTTTCGCACTACGCCTGTTGCTTTCATATTCCAAATTCCTCCACTTCCATAAACCCATATTATAATCAAATATATTACGGATTTTGCTAATTCTCAGATATGGAGTTATTATGTGGAAAATTCGGGAATTTATTCTTCCGGGATCAAATTGATAAATAATGTCTTGATTTTTGTTTTTAGCTCAGTAAAAAAATCTATTTTTATCCCTTATAATACTTTACTTCCATTGGCAGTAAGCTTAAATTTTGCTCCCAACAATTCTGCGGCTCTTCTGCACATTAACATTCTCCCTAAGAATATTTCAAAATACTCATACATTATACTTCTGATAAACTGAAAACACAGACAACTCAGTGGGGAATGTACGCACAGCAGTTAAATAGGCAACGTCTTGATAAAAAAGGTCTGACAATGCAGGTCTGTCTAAAGAATTCCAAACAACAGGCGAATTCTGTGCTTGCCGCAAAAGATGGAAAATATACAATCTATGAAGTGCATAAGTTTATGAAGAAAGAGCTTGTATTTTTTCTTAATAATAACAAAAAAATCAAACGTCTTGTCTGCCCTAATTGTGGTGCCTCGCTTTCTTTGAAAAATGGCTGTAAGTGCCTGTATTGCGACAGCGAACTTGATTTAATCAATATTGACTGGGTAATTGATAAGTATGATATTTTGTAGAAAAAGGATATCCTTTCATCCTGTTAAAAATTAAGGATTAAACCGGCGTTCTTAATTTTTAAACTCACGATTTAATCCTTAAATATTCTGTCTGATTTAGTTTAGATTGCCTTTACGCCGCACGCAAACTTTGCTTTTGCCTGAGCTATCTTATCTGTCTGAGCATCAGGTGTAGGGTAAAGTCCCCTTGAATGCATCATCTTAAAAACGTCATCCTGTATCTCATGCTCCTGCTCAAGAATCTTGAGCATAACGGCTCTCATATCCTCATGCACGCATTCGTTTGAATATGTGTTGTAGACGTTTGTCGATGTCTTTTCTGCTGTCAGAGCGTCACCTAATATTTCCTTCTCCGTATATATCTGTTCCATAATGTTTCCCCTTTCTTACATCTAACCAAGCTGCTTGTACAGCATGTTAAAATGTCCCTGATGCTTGTTAGCTATCTCTTCAAACTTGTTCTTAATCTCCATATCGTCAGTATGAGCGGCAAGCATTTTAAACTTCTTTACGAGAAGTTCCTCCTCGCTAAGCAATTCATTGATTGCAGACAATTCCTTCTCTGATATCTGACTCATAATCTCCCTCCATTCCGAATGCCTTTTTCCGTCCTTTTACAATAGCATTCACAAAAATTATTATTCCACAAACGTGCAATCTTATTCAGTTCTTTATATATTTCTTACTCTTTCCCTCACAGGCAAAATATATGACGGTGATACCGACAGTTCATCAACACCCATTTTTAAAAATTTTTCAGTCAGGGAAGTATCTGCGCCAAGCTCACCGCATATTCCTACCCAACATCCATGCTTGTGTCCGTTGTTAACAACCATTTCAATCATGCGGAGTATTGCAGGATGTCCGGGGTCATATATGGCGTCAAGTTTGGCATTCTGGCGGTCAAGCGCCAGAGTATACTGTGATAAATCATTTGTTCCTATGCTGAAAAAATCCACCTCTTCTGCCAACAGGTCACTAATCATAACTGCCGCCGGGGTCTCAATCATTATACCCTCATTCACCTTGCCAAACGGTATTCCCTTTTGTGAAAGTTCTTCTCTTGCTTCTTCCATCAGGTTTTTTGCCCTCTGAACCTCGCTTACGGATATAATCATAGGGTACATTACCGATACCTTTCCATAGTAACTTGCCCTAAGAATCGCACGAAGCTGCGTTTTAAACATATCCGGTCTGTCAAGGCAGATTCGTATGGCGCGATATCCCATCGCCGGATTTTCCTCATGCAAAAGTCCGAAGTAATCCGCCTTCTTATCAGCACCTATATCAAGCGTTCTTATAATAACAGGTCTTCCTGCCATACCCTCCACGACAGATTTGTAAGCGCCAAACTGCTGCTCCTCCGTAGGATAGGTATTGTTTTCAAGATACAAAAATTCACTTCTGAAAAGCCCTATTCCTTCAGCATCATTTTGAAGTGCCGTAACCACATCCGACACTCCGCTTATATTGGCATACAGATTTACCTTCTGACCGCCTGTGCTTACGGTCTCCTTCCCTTTAAGTTCCTCCAAAAGACGTTTTCTTTCCCTGTCAGACGCCATTCGTTTTTCATATACCTTAAGCGTGTCTTCGTCAGGCTCAACTATAAGTTTACCTCTGTATCCGTCTACTATGCCAAGTTTCCCGTCAAAATCCTCTCTGTAATCCACGCCTATAAGAGCAGGAATATTCATAGTCCTTGCAAGTATTGCGGTATGCGAATTTGAGGAGCCTCCCATCGTGACAAACGAAAGTACCTTTGACTTGTCAAGCTGAACTGTTTCGCTCGGTGCCAAATCATCCGCCAGAAGTATAACGTGAGTGTCCGCCCCTTCGCCGTCTGAGTTCTTTCCCTGAAGCACTCTTATTACGCGGTTTGAAATGTCCTTTATGTCGGCAGCCCTTTCTTTCATATATTCATCTTCCATGCCCATAAACATTTCAGCATAATTATCTCCGGTAGACGCAACGGCATATTCCGCATTGATTTTTTGGCTTTTTATGGTATTTTCAACCGCTTCCACATAGTCGGGGTCATCAAGCATCATCCGATGTACTTCAAATATCATGGCATTAATGCTTCCCACTTCTTTTAGTGCCTTATCATAAAGTACTTTTAGTTCTTTCTTTGCGTCCTTCCTCGCCTTGTGAAATCTTTCCGTCTCGGCTTTGTAATCCTCTGTTCTTATGCGTTTTACGGTGGTGTCCTCCCGCCTTAACACGCTAAGTTTTCCGATAGCTATGCCTCCGTATACACTCCTGCCCGTTACTGCTTCCATTCCAACTGACTCCTACATATTTTCCTCTAAAAATCTGCCAATGGTCTCAATGGCATTATCCTCATTTTCTCCCTCGCACTTTATCACTATACTTTCACCGCATTTTGCTCCAAGACTCATAACACCCAGTATTCTCTTTGCGTCTACTTCTTTTCCTTTATTGGTTACGGTTATGCTGCAGGGATACTCCTGCGCCAGCTTTACAAGCTGACCTGCAGGTCTTGCGTGTATTCCCTGCGCGTCCTTAATAACATATTCTTTTTCCCTCATAACTTACTCCTTCTCTAAGTGCGGTACAAAAAAGCATTTGCCGTCTTCCCCTCACACTCTGTCCGATATTTTCTTTTTAAATGCTCCAAGACATGACGCACCTACAATGCTTCCCGCTATAAGTGCCACACCATACATAAGTGCATTTCCCACAACAGGAAATACGAATATTCCGCCATGGGGCGCCATAAGAGTACATCCGAATGCTGCCGAAAGCGCACCGGATACGGCTGAACCTATAACACAGGCAGGAATTACCCTGAACGGGTCCGACGCCGCAAACGGTATGGCGCCCTCGGTTATAAATGATAGTCCCATTACAAAGTTGGCAGGTCCCGCCTTTCTTTCCTGTGCATTAAACTTATTTTTGAATATAAGCGTTGCTATTGCTATGGCAATCGGAGGAACCATTCCGCCAATCATAACCGCCGCCATTATGTCATAATTGCCGGCAGCTATCTGTGCCGTTCCGAAAAGATATGCCGCCTTGTTGACAGGTCCTCCCATATCGACAGACATCATACCTGCAAGCAATGCTCCAAGAAGAATGATATTTGCACCGCTCAAATTTGCAAGACCGTTGTTTATTGCAGTATTAATCCAACCCACCACAGGTTCTATCACATAATTCATCAAAAGCCCCATTATCAATGTTCCTAAAACAGGTATAAAAAGTATCGGAACAAGTCCTCCCACCGTATCAGGCAGAGATGAAAATATTTTTTTCAGAGTGAGTGCCGCATATCCTGCGAGAAATCCTGCCACAAGAGCACCCAGAAAACCTGACGTGCCGTTTGCTGCTATCATACCGCCTACAAATCCAAGCAAAAGTCCCGGTCTGTCCGCTATGCTCATGGCAATAAATCCGGCAAGCACAGGAAGCATAAGCCCGAATGCCGTTCCGCCAAGTCCCTTGAAAAATGCCGCCACCGGCGTAAGAACGCCGAAATTACCCTTAACATTTTCAACACTTCCGTACTCGTCAATAAGATGCTGTGGGATATTGTTAAGATCCACTGACATACCGTCTATCAGAAATGCTATGGCTATCAGTATTCCGCCGCCTACAACAAACGGCAGCATATGTGATACACCGTTCATAAGATTTTTGTATATGCTGTGTCCTATGCCTTCCTTATCCTCACTGCTGCCTTCCCCTCTTTCGGTATGAGTACCTTTATATATATGCGCCTCGCCCGATACTGCTCTCTTGATAAGCTCCTCAGCCTTATTGATACCGTCCGATACTTTGCATACAATCACAGGCTTACCGTCAAATCTGTCCATAGGCACTTTTGTGTCGGCAGCCACTATTATACAGTCAGCTTCCTCTATTTCCCTTTCTGTCAGGACATTTTTTGCCCCTCCCGAGCCTCTTGTTTCCACCTTTATGCCATAGCCCATCTCTCTTGCCTTTTTTTCAAGGCTTTCTGCTGCCATATATGTGTGTGCTATTCCCGTAGGACAGCCTGTGACAGCCAAAATACGTGGCTTTTCTCCATCAGATAATTTATCTGGTGCATCATTTTCCATACCCTTTTCGGCATTTTCAATAATACTTATAAATTCCTTAGGATTTTTTGCAGCCATAAGTTTTTCCGTAAATGCTTCATCCATAAGAAGCACCGACAGTCTGCTAAGCACCTCAAGATGTACATTGTTTTCTCCCTCCGGAGCCGCTATGAGAAAAAGGAGATTAACGGGTTTTCCGTCCAAAGCCTCAAAATTTACGCCGTCCTTTATTACCATGGCGGCAAGGCCTGCTCTGTTTACTGCCTTTGATTTACAGTGAGGTACCGCCAAGCCCTCTCCTATGCCTGTTGTTCCCTCTTTTTCACGTTCATATACGCCCCTTCTGTATTCATCAGCATCATTTAAATTTCCGCTTCTTTCCATAAGCAAAACCGCCTTTTCCAAAGCCTCATCTTTTGTAGAAGCCTCTGCATTAAGGTCTATACTCCTTATGTCAAGCAAATCAATAATTTTCATATACTCACCCTTTCGCATTTATTACTCACAGAGCCGCAACAGCGCTTCTGCCTCCTCCCTTGTTGCAAGTTCCTGTGAAAATGCACTGGCACTGCCTGTGCAAATTCCCATTTTAAAAGCATTTTCATAGCTTCCGCTCTCTATATAACCTGCCAGAAATCCGGCAACCATTGAGTCACCGGCACCTACGGAATTTTTTACTTTGCCTTTCGGTGCGGACATAGAATGCACATTTCCCGTCTCGTCAAGCAACACGGCTCCGTCTCCTGCCATGGATACGAGAACATTTCTCGCTCCTTTGTCCTTTAACATAGCCGCATAACGCTCCACGTCCTTCTTATCATTTATCTTAATTCCAAGCATTTCCCCCAGTTCATGGTGATTGGGCTTTATAAGAAACGGTCTGTATGCCAGTGATTTAAGAAGCAGTTCTCCAGAAGCATCTACAACGACATTTACATCTTTTTCGCAAATCGAAGCCATAATATCCATGTAAGCAGTCTTTGGAACGCTCTTTGGAATACTTCCTGAAAGCACCAGATAATCGCCTGCGTTAAGAGCTTTTATTTGGTCATAAAAAACTGCCAGCTCATCCTTTGAAACATCCGGACCGCTTGCGTTTATCTCTGTTTCTTCCTCTTCCCTTACCTTTACATTGATTCTTGTTTCACCTTGTTTAACTTTTACAAAATCAGCATCTATATGCTTTTGTGCAAGCATTTCCATAAGCCTTTCCCCCGTAAAACCTGCCACAAAACCCAAAGTCTTACTTTTATGCCCTAAGTTATTAAGCACTATGGATACATTTACGCCCTTTCCTCCGGGCAATATATGCTCGCTCTCGCTTCTGTTCAGTTCTCCCACTTTAAATGATTTCACGTCCATCAGATAATCCAAGGACGGATTAAACGAAACTGTATAAATCATATTTTCCTCACATTCCTCATCATAATCTTTTTTACTCCAAACTCACAAAAACATTATCTTCAATATTTTCTATAATTATCCTCAAAGTTTTAAAATTTATTTAATCGCAAAAAATGTTCCACCACAAATCAACTTGTGATGGAACAATAATTAACATAACGTTTAAACCTGTGCAACATTTTGCATATTTTCAAAAAAACATGCCTCTATGTCAGGTCTTAACTCCAAAAACACCTCCGCAAGCTTAGGATCAAAATGTGTTCCCGATGACTCCTGTATAATTTTGAATGCCTCGTCCACAGGCATAGCTTCCTTATACACTCTCTTGGAAACGAGCGCGTCAAATACATCTGCCAGTGCCATAATCCTTGCACAAAGCGGTATTTCCTCACCCTTAAGTCCTTCGTTGTATCCGCTTCCGTCCCATTTTTCATGGTGGTATGTAGCCACATCAGAAGCCATGGCAACATACTCATTTTCATCTATATCGCCTATAACATTTTGTATAACCTTGCCGCCCTCTTTTGCGTGAAGTTTAATAATCTCATACTCCTGTGGCGTGAGTTTGCCGGGCTTTTGCAATATCTTATCTGATACAACTATCTTACCTATGTCATGAAGTGGGGTAGCTTTTACAAGAAGTTCTATGTAGTCATCCGTCAGTATGTCACTGTACAGACCTCTGCGCTTTGCTTCCTTTGCCAGCAGTTCAACATAGTAACTTGTTCTTTTAACGTGCTCTCCTGTGTTTCCGTCCCTGCTTTCAATCAGATTTGCCATTCCTATAATGGTACTGTTCTGATATGATATCATACGTTCGCTGTTTTCACGTATTGTCTTGGTTTTCTTCTCTACTTCTTTTTCGAGATTGTCCTTATATCTGTCAAGATTTTTAGCAATCCTGTAACAATACACGACAGAAACTACAGTGGCAATGGCTATTCCAAGTATGCAGATAAACTGGCTTAACACAGATATACTGATATAATACTCCATACGCGTCTTTGCTTCATTCATCTCGTTCACAGAAAGAATATCAAGATTATCAAGGTCACTGTTAACTTTTTCCACAAAATCCGCCATACTGCCGGTAAGATAATATCTGGCAGCACCATCCTTTCCCTCTTCGCTTAAAGCTATGGCAACTCTTGCATTGTTCAGATAGCTGTAATAATTTGAATACACCTTATGATATAACTGTTCCCTTTCGTCGGTATTCATTCTTTTTCCAAATTCAGAAAGTGTATTGGTAAGCTTTACGCTTATCTCTTCTTCTCTCTGTTCATACTCTTTCATCTGGCTTTCTTCTACCGCCATAACATGGTGTGCCACAAGAGCCTGATGCTCATACAGCATCACACGTATATCATTCATATAATCACGGTTGACTGTATGTTCATAAATAATCTCTTCGTAATTATCAAGCAGTTTATCCATATGATACTTTAAAATAATCTCGCCTAATATTCCTATAACACCTGCAATAAGTATGGTTATAAATATTTTAAACGGTATTTTTTTCATCGATTGCACAAGCACACCTCCGATACAAAGGTTTTCTTTTAAACCTATACCACATCATAGGTTTAGCAGACAGCACATTATAAATGTCCTCCTTACTTTACTGAGGTTTTTCTTCCGGTATTCTCTCAATTTGCTCTACCATATCATCAAGCAGTTCCTGAAGATTTGTTCCGTCAGGATT
Organism: uncultured Eubacterium sp.; assembly: GCA_945920185.1. Taxonomy (GTDB): domain Bacteria; phylum Bacillota; class Clostridia; order Lachnospirales; family Lachnospiraceae; genus CAMEJP01. Next base: position 38,702 of record CAMEJP010000005.1, read on the forward strand.
ACCTGCTGCTATTATTGTTCCGAAAGTATATGCAGGAGTCCAGAAAGTTTCCGCAACATCCTGCAGATAAGAGTATTTTGACTGCTTTGCCAAAGCAGAAACGGCAGGGTCGCTTTTTACTGCTTCTGAAGCCATCGCATTTACATTAGACGGACAATCGCCGATATTTTCAAATCTGACAAGCTGACTTTCTTCGTTTGTGATAAATCTGGCAAGCTTCATCGCCCATTCTTCATTGCCTGTATACGCATTTACACCGACAGCTTTGTAACCCATAAAACTGCTCATCTGCACGCTCTGTCCTCCGACACTGTATTCAGGAAGCTTAGTCGCCGCATAGCCGTCTCCAAAACTCTCTTTGACTGTTTTGGCATTCCATGCACCGTTTACGCCTGCAATAATATCACCGTTCCTGACGTCTTTTATAAAATCTTCGTCTCCGCAGCTCAAAAAGCCTTTATGTGATGCAATATCAAGCATAGCCTGAGTGACATCAACACCTGTAATCGAATTTGTCCTTGAATTCCAGTCACAGCTGTTGGTAAGCTTATTGTCATTGAGTTCCACATTAAGACCTGCCCCCTTAAAGAAAGAGTATATGTACCAGCCGCTTTTAAAGTCCATTGAAAACTTTTTATTATTCTGTGCAGCCACTTCCAATATCCTGTCAAGGCTTTTGACATCCTCTTCCGTAAAGTAATTTTTGTTGTAATAGAGAAAATATCCGTTGCCCGCTGTGGCAGGAAATGCATAAAGCTTATCATAACGCATAAATGTAGTTACGGCACTTGATGTTTTTCCGCCGTTTTCCTCTATAACACGGTCCGTTTCAAAGCTTACGGGAAGCAATGCTCCTGCCCTGTAAAGATCCTCAAACTGGTCTGAAGCAAACATAAATACATCCGCAGCATTCTTCGGATTTGCAAGAACCGTATCCTTACATGTAATCTCATCTTCTTCGCTCAGTATTATATTAAACACCGCTTCAGACTTATACTGCTCCTGAAAATCTTCAAGCAGTTGTTTTACCATATTAATATTTTCTGAAGAGCACCACAAAGAAAGCCTTACGGTAGGCGGCTTCTTTTCATTCTTATTGCACCCTCCAAGCAAAAATGTGACAAAAACAAGAACCACAGCCATATAAAGTGCAGTAATTTTCTTTAAATTTTTTGTTAATTTTTTCACGGATGTCCTTCTTTCCTTATATTGTATTTATTCTAACACATTCTGACATTTTTTTCAATTATAAACAAAAAAGGAGAACTTCCCCCGATTATATTTTAGGGAAGTTCTCAATATATAACTCAATATATTACAGGGCTATGCATTTTGCATATATGTGCAAAATGCAGATACCCGTATGTTTTACGCCAAAATTTTGAATACGTTTTTAATCTCAGGATATATCTTCAGGAATGTTGCGTACTTTTCATCATACTTTGCAGTAAGTTCTTTATCCGGCACAACTTTTTCACTGACCTTTACAAGACTGTCTGCCGCCTCTTTTACATTGTCAAATCTGCCTGTCGCAACAGCTGCAAGAATGGCAGCTCCATAAGAAGGACCTTCTTCGCATGCTGGAATTTCAAGCGTAATTCCAAGTACATTTGCAAGTATGGTTCTCCAAAGTCTGCTCTTTGCCCCGCCGCCGCAAAGCTTTGAGGAAGTAACCGTAATGCCTAAGCTCTTTGCAACGTCAACCGACTGTCTGAGTGCAAAAGCGACTCCCTCCAGTACAGCCTGATACATATCTGCTCTTGTTGTATCCATAGTCATGCCGATAAATGTGCCTCTTGCGAACGGGTCATTGAGAGGAGAACGCTCTCCCATAAGATAAGGCAGGAAATATACACCGTTATCTCCAAGTCTGTTTATTGCTGCCTGCTCCTCTTTATAGTCAGAAGTTTTAAGTATCTCCTCCGTCCACCACTTATTGCAGGAAGCTGCACTGAGCATACATCCCATAAGGTGATAACCGCCGTCAGCGTGTGCAAATGAATGAAGTGCATTGTTCTTATCAACGCCAAATGTGTCCGAAGCTATGAATACCGTTCCTGATGTTCCAAGGGAAATGTTGCATCCGCCGTTTCCTACAGTTCCCGTTCCCACTGCTGCCGCCGCATTATCTCCTGCGCCTGCCGCAACCGTAACATTTTCATCAAGTCCCAAAAGAGCTGCTATCTCCGGTTTCATTTTTCCAACCGCTTCAAAACTCTCAAACAGCTTTGGAAGCTGTTCTCCCTTTATGTGGCATATGTCAAGCATTTCCTTTGACCAGCACCTGTCCTTTACGTTAAGAAGCAGCATTCCCGAAGCATCTGAGTAATCCGTAGAATGTACTCCTGTAAGAATGTAACACAGATAGTCCTTTGGAAGCATTATCTTAGATATCTTAGCAAAATTTTCAGGTTCATTCTCATACACCCATAAAAGTTTAGGAGCAGTAAAGCCTGTGAAGGAAATATTTGCCGTATATTCCGAAAGCTTTTCACGTCCTATCACGTTGTTAAGATAATCATTTTCCCTGACGGTTCTGTTATCATTCCAGAGTATTGCAGGCCTTATGACATTATCATCAGCGTCCAATATGACAAGTCCGTGCATCTGTCCGCCAAATGAGATTCCCTGCACTTCTTTTTTGCATCCTTCGCAAAGCTCGGATATTCCGGCAAACATAGCATCTTTCCAGTCAGACGGATTCTGCTCTGACCATCCGGCATGAGGAAAGCTTATCGGGTATTCCTTTGTTACGCTCCTTATAACCTCTCCATTATCTCCCATAAGAAGAAGTTTCATTGAAGATGTTCCTAAATCAATACCTATATACATAATTTCCTCCTTTCCGTAGCGTCAGCGTAAGTACGCACCGCAAATTTCAGATTTGCGGCTGCGATATCCGATGCTTGTGCCATTATGGCACAAACCCGGTGAGTATATTACTCGCCAAATACTGCTATATAATCTTTCTTGAATTTTTCGATGCCCTGGTCCGTAAGAGGATGCTTTGTCATCTGTACAAGAACCGAATACGGAACCGTAGCTATGTCAGCGCCTGCCTTTGCACAATCTGTAACGTGAATTGGATTTCTGACACTGGCAGCTATAATCTGCGTTTCAATATTATGAAGTTTGAAAATCTGGGCTATATCTTCAATAAGAGTTATTCCAGGCATGGATATATCGTCCAGTCTTCCGAGAAACGGCGATACATATGTAGCTCCTGCCCTTGCCGCAAGAAGTGCCTGATTAACAGAAAAAACAAGCGTTACATTCGTCTTTATTCCTCTCCTTGTAAGCTCCTTTACAGCTTTAAGACCTTCAGTAGTCATAGGAATTTTAACTACCATGTTCGGGTGGATTGAGGCTATCTCAATACCTTCCTTTATCATATCCTCTGCCTTTACGGTTGTTGCTTTTACCTCGCCGCTTACAGGTCCGTCAACTATCTCTGTAATCTCCTTTATAACCTGTGTGAAGTCACGTCCCTCTTTTGCTATAAGCGAAGGGTTGGTGGTAACTCCGCAGATTATTCCCATTTCATTTGCTTCTTTTATGTATTCCACATTTGCTGTATCAATAAAAAATCTCATTTTCTCACATTTCTGCAGTTTTTCAGTGCAATACCGCAGCCTTTCCAAATATTTTTCTTAATTAAAGTCACAATCAGCCAAACGGATTTTCCGTCTTATACAACATTCCCTTAGGCTGATTAAAGCCTATGTCAGTTACTCCCAAAAACTTAAATATCTCGAACAGCGTCTTTCCAAAATGTCCAAACGCCACTGCACCGTGATGAGGGTAGTTCTTCTCTATAAGCACATGTCTGTAAAATCTTCCCATTTCCGGTATTGCAAATACGCCTATCGCACCAAATGAGCGTGTAGCCACAGGAAGCACTTCTCCCTCCGCCACATATGCAACAAGGCGTGCGTCCGCAGTACTCTGAAGTCTGAAGAAAGTTATCTCTGACGCCTTAATATCTCCCTCCAAAGTACCGTATGTAACCTCCTTCGGAAGTGAACGTGCCATAATCTTCTGATTTCTCATCTCGCAGAAAGCAAGTTTATCCGATGCGGTATTTCCGCAGTGGAAGCCCATAAATGTATCCTTCTGTGTATAGTCAAATCTGCCCTTTATCTCGCTTTCATACATATCGTTCGGAACCGAATTGTTGATATCAAGAAGCGTTACAATATCGTTGCTTACCACCATGCCTATGAACTCGCTCAATGCTCCGTATATATCAACCTCGCAGGAAACAGGAATGCCGTGCTTTGCCATTCTGCTGTTTACATAGCATGGCACAAAGCCGAACTGGGTCTGAAATGCAGGCCAGCATTTATTGGCAAATACCACAAAATCCCTTGAACCTTTATGGTTCTCATACCAATCAAGCAGTGTAAGCTCATATTGTGCAAGACGTGGCAGAATATCAGGATAATTGTTGCCTGCACCAAGCTCCTGTGCCATATCTTTGGCAACAGACTTAATTCTCTCATCTCCTTCATGGTTTTTGAAGGATTCAAAAAGGTCAAGTTCTGAATTTTCCTCAATCTCAACTCCAAGATTGTAAAGCTGCTTAATCGGTGCATTGCATGCAAGAAAATCCTGCGGTCTTGGGCCAAATGATATTATTTTCAATCTGTTAAGACCGTTTATCGTTCTTGCAATAGGGACAAACTCCTCTATCATATCGGCCACCTCGCTTGGATTGCCCACAGGATATTCCGGTATGTATGCCTTAATGTTTCTTAGTTTCAAATTGTAGCTTGCATTGAGCATACCGCAATACGCATCGCCTCTGTCGTCAAGTAGCTTATCATAAGCGTCCTCCGCCGCTGCCACAAACATAACCGGTCCGCCAAACTCTTTTGCAAGAAGTGTTTCTGAGGTTTCTGGTCCGAAGTTTCCAAGATATACCACGAGAGCGTCACAGCCTGCCTCTTTTACCTCGCCCAATGCCTTTCTCATATGCTTTTCATTTTCTACTACCGTTTCACACTCAAATATATCCAAGCCTTTTTTACGGTATTTCTCCACTACAGCCCTTCTTCTGCTGTCTGAAAGGCTCATAGGGAAGCAATCCCTGCTTACTGCTACAATTCCTAATTTGATTTCCGGTGTGTTAATCATAATTTCCTCCAATCCAAAGCGCAGGTACGCACGCTCATTTTAGCCTGTTACAGTCTGATAAGCCACTTGTTCTTTGCTTCCAGTATGGTATCCTCTTTTGTAAGCACTGTCTTTTCTTTAATCGGAAGGTTTGTGCCCTGAGGAAGTATTACCGTACATTTAAAGCCGTCAGGCTGCGCATTACACGGTGCATAGTGAAGCGTCGTGGCATATATTTCCACCGCTGTACCGGCGGGTACAAAAAATGACTCTGTGAGGCTTCTGTCATATGTAAAATCCTCTGTCACATCCCACTGTTTTCCGAGTATCAGCACCATATCCGTGGCAGCCACATTGATTTCTGAGTTTCTGTGGTACTCCAATGCTGTCAGACTGTCATTATTACCGTTGCAGTATCCAACCTGTATGGGCATACCACCATAAAAATGCCGTGAAAACTCTTCACATACGGAGAGTGCTTCAAGTTCTCTGTCACCTGCCACATACACGACATCCTCAGGTAACGGTGTTTTTGCCATAGCCTCCAGCAGCGGTGCAAGTTCATATCCTGACAGAACTCTGCCATATTGTGCAAATGCTTTATCATACACACTCTTTTTAGCATCATTTTTCATATACAATGCCTCCCAGATTTTATTAATTAAAATATATATCAGATTTTGACTTTGTTATATGACAATATTATTACTTTTATTGTCATTTTTTGTCTTTTTTCTATACTCCGAAGGTGTCATGCCATAGTGGGTTTTAAAGGCTTTAATAAATGATTTGTTGTTAGGAAAACCATTGTTAAATGCTATATCACACAGGGAATGGTCTGTATTCATCATTTCTCTGTGGGCATTTACGACCCGCACTTCCTCCACAAAAGCTTTATAGTTAATATTTGCCTTTTTCTTAAACAGCTTGGACAGATAAGACGATGAGAAACCAAACATTTCCGCAACTTCCTTCTGATTCAACTCGAGTGTGTAATTTTCCGTAATATAGTCCGCAACTTCTGCAAGTCGTGTAAGCCTGTCTGTATCGTACATGGTAAGACCTTCTTCATGGTCCTGATAAGTTACCAGAAGATGATTTAGCAGTGCATAGTAATAACTCAACACTTCAAATTCATAGCCCTTTTCCTTTGCCGTATACACGTCAAACATCTTTTTTACCAATTCATACAGCTTCTCATCCTTGAAATCATATATCTGTTTAAAATGTACAAAGCCGTTTTCATCATATTTTTTAAAGATATCACAGGGAATCTGAAGCACTATAACTCTGTTTTCACACTCAACATCAATAGAGTGAATGTCATTTGAATTGACCAGTATGCTGTCATCAGGATTAAGCATAAACTGTTTTCTGTTGATATAAAAAGACACGTTTCCCTTGACAACTGAAAATATTTCTATGCATTTGTGCCAGTGCTTTTTTACTCTGTAATGTCCGTTACTTCCCTCAAATTCAAATATTCTGAATGGCACATCATCATTAGGCAGTACCAACTCGTGTTTGTATTCCATATCTACCTCGTACTTTCATTAAATATTGAATATTTGTCCATATACTGAGGATTAAACATATATCCGTAAATGTCATCTAACGCTTCATATACGCTTTGTGCAGAGTTTCTCTGTTTCAAATCTTTGTGAAAAATAATGTAATCCACGCCAAAAAGCCTGCTCCTTACGCCCATATCGCACATTCCGTTTTTCTTATAAAAACATATGCGTTTCCTTCTCGTATCACGGTCATCTTCATCCTTAGCATATGCGTCATTTTCTGATTCCAGTATAATGCAGTCATTTTCACTCAGCTCATTTTCAAGCATGCTTAAGAATCTGCTTCCATAGCCGCCCTGTCGTGCCTCCTTTACAACAGCCAGATAGTCAAGCAGAACCGCTCCCGTATTTATCTTTCCGACAAACATGGCATATGCCATAAGCCTATTCTCTTCAAAAAGTCCGTATGCAAAATACATTTCCTCGTTATACATTTTCATAAGTGCCGATAAAGGCTTAAGCTCATCCTCAGGAAAATCCTCTTTCATATAGTCATTGTATATATCTTTTATCTGGCTTTCATTAAGAAGCCTTATTTCCATACATTTCACACCTTTCAAAATATACCCGTTAGCAATATAAGCGGCATTTTAGGCTATTATAGCACATACAGAAAATTTATAAAAGTGCAACCGGCAATATTGTTCCTTAAAAAGTCTTATGGCGCCAGAATTTACATCCTAGCGCCACTATGACCTAAAGCTTTTTATTTATCGGGAAATGGTTCTTAACAATATTAGAACTTTGCACCTATTCCTAACTTTCCTGCTGCGCTTGAGCTGTTAAGTTCAAACAAGCCGTTAAGATTAATGCTTCCGTCTGAGTTTCTGAATACTGTATGGTAATTTGTAGCATACTTGCCTGATGAGTAGCCCGGAATTGTCACAGACTTGAAATCAGACTTTGAAATTGAGTACAATGAGCTACCCTTTGATACAGAACCACTGAATGAACCTGAAGACATCAGGTAGTAACCCGTTGACTTGTATGCGTATACACAGTTTGTAAGTTTACCGAGGAACTTATCTGAAGCAGGTACGCTTCCTGTGTAGAATGATACGAGGTTCTTGTAGGTTGCAGAAGATGATGTTCTGTAGCAGAAGTAGTTACCCTTCTGGCTGTCATATTTTGCATTATCAACTGCTGTACAGTTTGTCATCTTAAGTGCTCCACCGTTACCGTTATCTGTGAAACCACATGCACCATTGTTAAATGCAAGACAGTTTTCAACAACGTGAGGTGTTGGGCACGCACCATTGCTTCCGCCAAGCTTGAAGCCGTTCATATCACCGTTTGCTGAGCCTGAACCGTCTGTAAGCTTACCGTTACCAAATGCCACACAATTCTTGATTGTTACTATACCGATCGAACCTGTTGCAGGCTTAGCGTAGAGATCCCAGCCGTCATCTGAGTTACAGTATGCGATACATCCGTCAAACACGTTACCGTTACCGCATGTTAATTTAGCTGCAAATCCGTCGGCATTTTCTGCTGTTGCATCATCCTTATTGTTGAATGATGTACAATTCTTAACAAGGTTGTTTGAAGGCCACTGGCTGATTGATGAATAGTTAGTGTTGTATCTGCTTAACTGAAGACCTGTATCGTGGTTGTTGTAGAACTGGCAAAGCTCGATGATGTTGTTGTCACCTGAAAGGAGCATACCGTTATCACCTGCATTGCAGATATCTACATCATAGAAGTACCAGTATGAGCCGTCAAGTACGAAACCTCTGTTTGAACCTGACTCTGACATTCCGTTGAAATCAAATGTTACTGTTCCGCCGTTTATACTGCTAATTTTCTTGTAAGCACCTGACTTACCGCTGTTGCTCTCTGATATAAGAACCGTGCTGTTTAACTTGTAAGTACCTGCTGCACACCAGATAGTCTTGCCCGGCTGAATCTTTGATATAGCTGTTACAATATCCATTGGGTCGCTTGATGTACCCTTTGCAGAAGACTTTCCGCTAGGTGATACATAAATATCTCCGCTCTGTGATGAAGAAGATGTTGTACCCTGTGTTGTTGATGGAGCCTTTGTTGTTGCCTGCGTTGTTGATGGAGCCTTTGTTGTTGCCTGCGTTGTGCTCTGTGATGATGTTGTTCCGTCTTCAACTATAACGTAGAAGATGTATGACTCACCTGTTCCCCTTTTGATTGTATAAGTTCCGGCATTTCCAAGAGTAATTGTCATTGTCTGTACTGATGTGCCTATGTTAGAGAACTTAACAGAATTATTTACTTTAAGCGTTGCACCTGAAGACTTAGCTTTTACGTAAAGTGTAAGCTTAGCTCCGCTGTTCTTTGTTGTGAACTTAATGCTGCCCTTAGAGTCCATCTTAAGGCATGTGCTTAATGTTGAACCATTTACTTTTGCAGTACCCTTGTCTGTTGAAAGGCTTCCTGCTACTGTGAAGTATGAGTTTGACAAGCCCTTTGAAGGATTGAACATATACTTCTGAGTTGTTGTTGCCTGTGTTGTTGCCTGTGTTGTTGCCTGTGTTGTTGCCTGTGTTGTGCTCTGTGAAGAAGACTTTGAATCTACCTGAATCTTGTAAATGTTAATTCCGCTTCCTGCTGAATACAAATATACATAGCCTGCGCTTCCTGAGTATGTGTATGTTGCTACCACAAGACTTCTTGATGAGCTTCCTGAACTCTTAAGTACTACCTTAATTACATCTGAACCTGTTACAGGAACCTTAACTGCACGATATGATGTGCTTCCGCCACCGCCGAGTGCAAGTGCATATGTGTATGATGTTCCTGATACAGTCTGGCTGTCAGCCTTAACTTCCATTGTCTTAGAGCTTGTTGCTATAAGTGAAAGTCCGTCAACAGTAACTGTTGAAGAAAATGTTCCAAGGCTCCTAAATCCTGTATCTTTAAAGTTCCAAGACTTTGATGTAGATGTTGAAGTTGTCGGAGCCTGTGTTGTTGACTCCTGAGCTTTTGTTGTTGTCTCTTGAGCTTTTGTTGTTGTCGGAGCCTGTGTTGCCTGTGTTGTTTCTTCTGTAGCAGCACCAGGTATTGAATTTCCGCCAACATTTGAAAGTGTTGTCTTGTATGCCTTTAATGCAGACATAAGTGCTGTATTTAAATCATATGACTGATTATCAGCGTCCGTAAATGTCCACTTGAAATCGCCGCCGTCCATTCTTCCTGAGTATGCGATAACTTTGTCTCTTGCAACGCTTGCTGAATCAGCTGTGTAGCTGTACATAATTGAACTTGTATCAAAGTTGTTGTATGTGTTTCCGCCCTTAAGTGACTTGTATGAGCTTGAAACCTTGTCAGACTTGTTTGATACTACAACTGCATCAAACTCTGTTGATGAATATGTCTGGTCAACAAATCTTTCTGCACCTACAATAACATTGCCGTATGCCTTGATGATACCGCCTGCTTCACTTGAGAAAGTTCCCTCATTGCTACCGTATACATCCGTACCCTGCATAGAAATCATCATTGGATATTTACAGTTATTGAAGTAGTTGCTCTCTGCAAATATTGATGAACCCAATGTTGAACCGATGCCGTACTTGGCATTTCCGTCATAATAGTTGTTGTAAACGTGTGCTGAATAATATCTTACACGCGGATGTCTTGAATCTGAGTGGTCATACCAGTTGTGGTGGTATGTGATGTAAAGGTCACTTGTTGTACCCTCGCTGAGACCAAGAAGGTTACACTTACCGTTATCAAAGAAGTGATTGTAAGAGAATGTCACATATGTTGACTTCTTACAGTCAAGTGAACCGTCGCCCTTTGCCTGATCCTTATCGCTTCCAGCCATTCCGTAGAAGAAATCACAGTTATGAACCCATACATGGTCATTGCCCTGCTGAAGAGTAATGTTATCTCCCTCGCTGCTATCAACTAACATTGTACCAATGTTTCTGACTTCAACATTTGATGAGTTCTTAATTCTGATACCCCAGCCGTATGCTGTTGCATCCTTGCCGATACCTTCAATAGTCAGACCATGTGTTGATGAATCTATCATGATATCGCCCTTATCTGTTGTAGAAGGATCCGTAACCTTTCCTACCAGTCTTATACAGAATGGTCTGCTGTCATATCCTTTTTTGATAAGGTTAAGAATGTTCTGAAGTCCCTTTGCGTTTGTTGTTGCACCCTTTGAGCTTGTAACAACGTCGCATGAAACTGTATCCTTAGTAGCCTCTGTAACATAAAGAACTACTGCATTTGACTTTAATGTGCCGTCTTCATTGTAAGCACCTGAAGATGTTCCGTTTACATGAGCAAAACCTGCTCTGTCATATGCAGACACCTTAAGTGTTGAAGATACAGCTGCCTTTGAAGTGCTTTCGCTTCCGCTTATGATAGGAACTACCTTTATAACGTAGTTTCCTGCCTTAAGGCCTACTGCATCAGCTCTGTAATATGATGCATATTTTCTTATAAGCATAGAATCAATCTGCTTATAACTTGAGTCTGAGCTTCCTGACTGCTTGTAGTATACATTGTAACCACTTGCGCCTGAAACCGGGCTCCACTCTACATACGCTGACTCAAACCAGCCCCCGCTGGCCGTAAGAGATACGCTAGAGTTTGCTGCCTTACTTCTTCCCGCAGGAATGAATAAAAGCAGTGCCAGAATTGCTACCATAGATAGCGCTACCAAACTTTTTTTGGATTTCATTTCAATTCCTCCTACATTTTTGAATTGTTAGTTTAAAAAATATCTTCTCCTTGTATCATTATTGATACACTTATATGTTACCAAATTGTTAACTAAATGTTAATAGGAGAAATATCTTATTTTTTTAGTACTTTGTACTTATTTTTGTATTCTTGTGGTACTTTGTTATCATCTAATTTGTATATTTATATTCGGATTAAACGCGCTAAAATATAAAAATTGCACAGTCAATTTTACAAATGTCTGTGCAATTAGAGTCAGTACTCATATTTTCTCATAACTCCAAGCTCTTCCTCAAATTCTTCAGTAAGCTCCTGTTCGTAACATATTTCAAATTCATCTATGGTTTGGGAGGAATATATCCTTATACGATTATTGTCGCCGATTATCACATACACTTTAAGAGAAGTATCTATGGTGGGTATTTCTTCCGCAGGTTCTAACTGCCTTAAATTCTTATCCGACAAGATATTTTCTATAAGAAAGTTTCTGTCCCACAATGTGATTTGGCATTTTTGTGCAAGTCTTTGTGCCTGCCTTGTAAATGTGGAATTGGTTATTACTATTCCTCTTTTTACAAGCCCGTCCTCCTCATAGTAAGCCATAGCTCCCGCAAGTTCCTGTACAGCCTTTATTCCCACAGGGTTTGAATACCTTTTTGCCTGAATGATAATTTTTTCTTCTTTATTCCATGCAATGACATCCGCTCCGTAATCATTTGAAGCCTCCGTCAGGCAAACCCTGTATCCCATTTTGGCAAATATGCCCGCTATCCATTCTTCAAATTCTTCTCCGCTCATACAGTCTATCCTGTCTATGGTCTTTTTTCTGTGTCTTAACCACTGAAAAAGTATTATGCAAAGGAACAAAAATATAATTCCGCAGTATATGTATTCTTTCATATAACACTCACATCAAAACAGTTAACGGGAAATCAGCTTTAAAGCCGCTATTTCCATATCATCGCCTGTGGTAATCTTTATATTGTCATAGCTGCCTTCAAAAATGTAAACCGGCGTCTTTGTATATCTTTCCACAAGCATTGCATCATCAGTTACGTCCTTATCCCGTGCCTTTATTCTTGCGTTATGTGCCTCCATAATAAGTTCATAACTAAAGGTCTGAGGCGTCTGTATCGCCCAAAGCATTCGTCTGTCCGGCGTATTTAGCGCAAAACCGTTTTTGTCAACAGTTTTGATTGTATCCTTTACAGGCATTCCTGCCGCACATGCTTTATACTTCTTAGCCGCCCTTATGGACCTTTCTATAATATCAGCAGTCACGCATGGTCTTGCTCCGTCATGTATCAGCACATAATCTGCTCCGTCTGCTGCCAGCAGTCCCTGATATACCGAGTCATAACGTTCGATTCCGCCTGCTACCACATTTTTTACTTTAGAAAAGCCGTAACGCTCCACTATATCTTCCTTTACCATGGGAATATCCGTGCCGGCAGCCACTATTATAATCTCATCAACACAGCTTTCCTCAAATGCCTTTACTGAATAATACAGCACCGGCTTATTTCCTATCTCAAGATACTGCTTTGGTATGTCGCTTCCCATACGTTTTCCCTTGCCTCCGGCAAGTATAATGGCTGTCGTCTTCACAATGATCGCCTCCGCCTATTTTCTCTCACCTATTTTAAGATTTGGAATTGCATTAAGTGACAGGTCGTCACTGACACCGTTTATGTATTCATAATATCCCGCAACACCTATCATGGCTGCATTGTCCGTGCAATACACAGGTGAAATTTTGTAATATCTGATATCATTTTCTTTACAAGCCTCTTCAACAGCTGCTTTGAGTGCCGAATTTGCCGCCACTCCTCCTGCCAGAGCAAGTTTGTTCATTCCCTTTTCCTTAGCCGCCGCTATGGCTCTTGTCACAAGCGAATCCGTAACGCTTTTCTGAAAGGAAGCTACGACATCCGCTCTGTTAAATTCCATATGCTTCATCTCACAGCCGTTTATATAGTTGAGCACCGCAGATTTGAGTCCGCTGAATGAAAAGTCAAACGGTGCTCCTTCAACCTTTGCCCTTGGAAATTCTATCGCATCGGGATTTCCTTCTTTCGCAAGCTTATCTATCTTAGGTCCGCCCGGATAACCGAGTCCCACGGCTCTTGCTACCTTGTCAAATGCCTCACCTGCCGCATCATCTCTCGTTCTTCCTATAATTTCATATTTTCCGTAGTCATTTACCGCCACAAGATGAGTATGGCCTCCTGAGACCACAAGACACATAAACGGCGGCTCCAAATCCGCATTTTCAATATAATTAGCGCTTATATGTCCCTCTATATGATGAACACCCACAAGCGGCTTATTCTTGGCATATGCCAACGCCTTTGCAAACGCTACACCTACCAACAGTGCTCCGACAAGTCCCGGGCCGTATGTCACTGCAATGGCATCTATAGCGTCAAAAGCAACTCCGGCGTCAGCCATAGCCTTATCCACCACCTGATTTATCTGCTCCATATGCTTTCTTGAAGCTATCTCAGGCACTACGCCGCCGTAAAGAGTATGTATATCTATCTGCGAAGCGATTACATTAGACAAAACCGTGCGTCCGTTCTTTACCACAGCCGCTGCCGTTTCGTCGCAGGAGCTTTCGATAGCAAGTATTGTTATATCACTTTTAGTTTTCATTGACTGCCTCCTGTGAAGTCTTGCTTTCTCTCCATGAAAGAATTTTCCATTTTCCGCCGGAATCTTTTCCAAGCATAAAATCATGGGACACCGGTATAAGATCGCTGCCGTTCCTTACATATATCACGACTGTGACTATTGCTGCCTGAATACCGCCGCCATATGTCACATAATCGATGTCCGAATTGCTTTCAACCTTGTAATCTGATACATACCGTCCCTTGTCATTCCACTCCTTTATGTCTTTCTTAAGTTCAGTCTGAAAACTTTCCAAGGAATAATTGGCGCTTTTTAAATCCTCACCGAAAAGAAGCCACGCCTGGCTTCCAAGCTTTTCAATCTGACTGTCAGTCAGCTTCGTTCTGTAATATGCCTTCATAATACGGCAATACATATTTACGACCTCGCGCGGAGTATCAGGATAGTTGGCATCTATTTTCTTTGACAAAAGCTGTTCTAACTCCTGCGTATTGGCGTCAGTCTTTTTTGTTTTTTCTGAATCCGTGTCCCTGTTTGACAGATAAATATAATACCCCACCACAAGCGCAGCCATAATAATAAATATTATAAATATCCTTATCTTCTTTTTCATCAGCCAACCTCCTTTCACTTTTTATGTTCGCTTTTTACTCTTTATCAAAATCAAGAACAGTGCTTTCTCCGTCCTTGCACACATATGTTTCAGAAAAAATGCTTCTTGCCGCCTGCAAAAATTCCTTCGGATACACAAGACTTGGGCTGTAATGCGTAAGCCACATTTTCTTAACGCCCGACTCCTTTGCAATACCTGCCGCCTCGGCAAAGGTCATATGCTTGTATTCACGTGCCTTAGCCAGCTTATCATTCTCGCCGTACATACCCTCGCATATAAAAAGATCAGCATTTTTTGCAGCTTCTGTTATGGATGACGTAGGTCGTGTGTCAGTGCAGTAGGTAAGCTTAATTCCTTTTCTTTCCGCCCCCACAACCATGTCAGGTGTATACACTGCTCCGTCAACACATACGGCTTCACCGTGCTGGAGCTTATTCCAACAGGTAACGGGAATATTAAGCTCCTTTGCCCTTTCCACAAGAAACTTTCCTTTTCTGTTAATTCGCACCGTATATCCGTAGCATAAAACTGCGTGATTTACCTTAAACGCCTCTATGACATATCCGTTTATCTCAATAGTTTCATTTGGATTGCAAAGCTCTATAAAATTTATGTCAAAAGGAAGCTCAGGAGCGATAACACGAAGTGAATTTACCAATCTTTCCAGTCCTCGAGGTCCAATCATGGTCAGAGGCTCCGTTCTGTCTGCGTTACCCATTGTAAGAAGAAATCCCGGCAGTCCGCTTATGTGGTCTGCATGGAAATGCGTTATACATATAACATCTATCGGTTTAAAGCTCTGTCCGGCAGCTTTCATGGCTACCTGAGTTCCCTCTCCGCAGTCTATCAGAAGACTGCTGCCGTTATATCTTAAAAGCAGGGAGGTCAGCCACCTGTGAGGTATCGGCATCATACCGCCCGTACCAAGCAAGCATACATCAAGCATATCTTTCTCCAATCCTTTGCTGTTATTCCTGATTTTTTATCATACGCCGCAGGACATATCCGTCCTCTACCGGCTTTTCATAGAAATTTTTTCTTATACCAATATGTTCAAATCCGAATTTCTCATACATATTTCTCGCTATATCATTGCTTACACGCACTTCGAGAAACATTTTTTCCATTCCGTCAGTCCTTGCCCTGTCATATGCGGCAGCAAGAAGCATTTTTCCAAAGCCTCTTCCCCTGTCGTCTGAAAGGACGGCAACATTTGTAATCTCAGCGTCAGTGCCGCCGTACCACATTCCGAGATATCCGCACACCCTTTCATCTTCCTTAATCACAAGGTAAACGGCATTTTCATTTTGTATGGCGTCAAGAAATGACTGTCTTGACCATGGCAGACTGAATGCCTCATTCTCTATAACAAGCACTTCTTCCGTATCGGGAGCACACATATCACTTATATTTATCATGCCTTTGCACCGCTTTTCACATATTCAGTTTCCTTAAGGTATTCAGGAACAAAATCTGCTGCGCTTACATATTCGCCGCGCGCATAATATTCTGCCGCAAGATAGGCGACATATGACGCTCTCTGTCTGTCGTTAACCGATATGTCAAAGACTGCATTATCGCCCATATTCTCAGTTATATATGCTTTGTTAGGCTCTACGCCGTCACCGATAAATATAACTCTCCGGTCATACTCTTTAAGTTTCCTTACAAGGTCCTCCACAAGAATAATCTCCTGTGCCGACACTACCTTAAGTTCCATGTTTACAAACTCATATATGCCTGTATATACCTGACTCCTTCTTGCGTCAAGCATAGGACATATATAATCTTTACTTGTGGCATGACCCATTGCAAAAGCATCCATGGTAGGCACTCCTATTACAGGTATGGCAAGTCCCATGGCAAGTCCCTTCGCCGTAGCAGCAGCTATTCTAAGTCCCGTAAACGAGCCCGGTCCCTTTGCCACCGCCACTGCATCAAGCTCTGACGGGTCAGTCTGCGTAACCTTAAGTACCATATCCGTAAGAGGCATCAGGGTCTGAGAATGAGTCTTTTTGTAATCCATATAAAATTCCGCAAGCACACGTCCATTCTCCCAAAGTGCGACATCCGCCACAGAGGATGAACCTTCTATTGCAAGTATCTTCACTGTACCGTAATCCTCCTATAATCAAAGCCTTTTTCAAGATCTTTTTCAATGGTTATATATATGCAGTCCTCAGGCATTATCTCCGGAAACAGATTGCCCCACTCCACAAGACACACGCCATCCGCATAAAAATATTCTTCATAGCCAATCTCATCCATCTCGCTTACATCACTTAACCTGTACACGTCAAAATGATAAAGCGGCAAACGGCCTTCGTCATACACCTGAAGTATGGTAAATGTAGGACTGCTTATAGGCTCTTCTATTCCAAGTCCCTTTGCAAAGCCCTGTGAAAATACTGTCTTTCCTGTTCCAAGCTCGCCCGACAGGCATATTACCTGACCCGGCTTTGCGTTTTTACCATATTCAAAAGCTATGTTAAATGTTTCTTCAAAGCTGAAACTTTCAAGTACCATACAATTCTCCATTCCGCAGGCACTTTGGTGCCGGAGGAACCGCAAGCCAAATGTCAGATTTGGCTCTGCGATAAGAGCTATTTGTGATACCTGTAGCACAAATAGCCGTGTGAAAAATCAGCACATCAGTGTGATTTTTCACACTTTTCTCCATTCCGTAAGCACTAAAGCCTGCACCGCTTCTTATCAAGGTGCTCCTCAAACGTCTTCTTTACCTCGTCATATTTATCGGCAAAACAGCGTTTGGGAAGAATATTGGCGGAAAATTTGGAAATATACACAACAATGCTCTTTCCGTTATCAACAACCCTGTACACTTCGCCCCACGGAAGCTGTGCGCTGTCCTCACCCTGGCTTATGACAATGCCCGTATCGTCAAGCACATAGGTAAAAGGCGCCTTGTAAGCAGGATTTGCAAGATACTGTCTTGCCGACTTTGACCAAGTCTGAATGGGAAGTATGACAAGGAAAAACACGCCGAAAAATATGAGAAACAGCATATAAGGCTGCCATTTTTCCTCTATTGAAGCCACATTTACTATTCCTGCCACAAGACATACGGCTCCGATAAGCAGCTCTAACATGCCGCTTACGCGCTTATATTTGTGACAGAACATATAATTCGTCAAATCTTTTGGAGTGACTGTCACATCAAATGTAACCATAATCTCAACTCTTTTCTGTATCTGCTTCTATAAAATCATGCTAAGCTGTATTCGTTTCTTAGCTTCGTCAACGCCAAGCACCTTTACCTCAACAACATCACCGACGCTTACCACGTCGAGAGGATGTTTTACAAAACGCTTGTTGGTAAGCTGTGATATATGAACAAGTCCGTCCTGGTGAACGCCTATATCAACAAATGCTCCGAAATCTATGACATTTCTCACGGTTCCCTTAAGTATCATGCCTTCCTTAAGGTCTTTCATTTCAAGCACATCACTTCTTAAAATCGGCTTTGGCATATCGTCTCTCGGATCTCTTGCCGGCTTTTCAAGCTCCTTAACTATATCCTTGAGCGTAAGCTCGCCGATACCAAGCCTGTCGGCATACTTTTTCGTATCTTTTACAATGAGTGAAAGTCCTTTAAGTCCTCCGTTTGTTATATTTGAGGCACTCAAGCCCGTCATTTCAAGAAGCTTTCCGGCTGCCTCATAGCTTTCCGGATGCACGCTTGTCGCATCAAAAGGATTATCACCGCCGGTAATACGCATAAAGCCCGCACACTGCTCGTAAGCCTTTGGTCCTAACTTTGCGACCTTGAGAAGTTCTTTTCTGTTCTTAAATCTGCCGTTTTCCTCACGGTAAGTCACTATATTTTTTGCAATGGCCTTTGAAATGCCTGACACATATTCAAGAAGTGACGCCGAAGCCGTATTAAGGTCGACTCCCACGTTATTTACGCAGTCTTCAACCACGCCTTCAAGAGCTTCTCCCAGCTTTTTCTGGTTCATGTCATGCTGATACTGACCTACTCCGATAGATTTCGGATCAATCTTTACAAGCTCAGCAAGCGGGTCCTGAAGTCTTCTTGCTATGGAAGCCGCGCTTCTCTGACCCA
>CAMEJP010000006.1 GCA_945920185.1 uncultured Eubacterium sp.
GCGATGAAGACCATCTCAACGGAAAAAGCGGGCTTTCAAATGTGTATTCACAGATAGATATAGTGCGGGAGGCTTACAGAGTGCTTGATAAGGAAAAAAGAGTGTGGCATGATGTATGCAACGGACCGCATAAGTGGTACAGTGATAATCTGCCTGAATATTTGGATTTTTTTGAAAAAACGTAAACAAAAGAGTTTTTAAAGGAGGCGAAAGATATGAAGGAAATGGACAGTCTGACAGGTTCGTATACTTTAAAATCATTTATAGAGAAATGTTCTGAAATTTTACAAAATGATGACGGACAGCATACTTATGCTATGGCATCCATGGACATAAGCAATTTCCGCTTTATTAACGATTTTTACGGAATGGACGAAGCGGATCAACTTGTTGTGGCATTTTCTGATTATCTTAAAAACTACAAGCGTACGGTAGTACAGGCAAGAGTTGTCGGAGACCAGTTCAGAATACTTATGTACCTTGACGGAATAAGCATAAATGAACTTGCCGAGGAACTGACTGATTCAAACGGACGCTTCTGCAAGGATATGCAGCTTCAAGGAAAATATTCGGATGTGGCTTGGTTCATATATTCCGCAGTATATGAAATCACGGACAAAACTCTCTCTGTAAGAACATATATAGATAAATCTCACTATGCCAAAAAACTTGCCAAGGGAAATCTGGACAGAAAATGTGCAATATATGACGAAAGTCAGTACAAAGATTATTCACATACTATTGATATGATTAAGCTGTTTGAGGATGCTTATGCAAATGATAGGATATATGTGGAGTTTCAGCCAAAATATTCTATGATAACAGGTGAAATCATAGGTGCTGAAGTACTTGGAAGAATTTATGACGACAAGGGCCAGAAGGTTATGCCAGGCGAGTTTATACCTGTACTGGAGAAGGCAAGGCTTATATCAAAATTTGATATGGCAGTTATGAACAAGACGTTTGAATATATGAGAAAATGGCTTGATGAAGGCATAAAGGTTGTTCCGGTGTCCGTCAATGTATCGCGTGTACAGCTTTTTGATGATACATTTGTAAACAGGATTATAAAGGCAAGGGAAAAGTATGACATACCTGAAGAACTTGTTGAGATAGAGATTACCGAGAGCGTATTTTTGGATGAAACTGATGAAAAATTCCAATCAATAGGTGAACTTAGAAAACAAGGAGTTAGAATAGATTTGGACGATTTTGGCTCAGGATATTCTTCACTTAACATAATGGGATACGTTCCTGCTGATATTATTAAACTGGATTGTGGGTTTGTGCGAAAGAGTCTTAAGACGGATGCAGGGAAAACCATTGTCGAATGCGTGATAAATATGCTGAAACGTGCAGGGTTTGAAGTGATATGCGAGGGCATAGAAACAGAGGATGAAGCAAGGCAGATAGCGGATTTCGGATGCCTTATGGCACAGGGATTTTACTTTGACCGTCCTATGCCTCCTGAAAATTTTCAAAGAAAACTGTTGAAATATTCATAATTATGCAGTATAATACAAAACGATGTGTCTTATGACATATCTGATTGGAGAAAAAGTATGAATACCCTTGATAAAATAGTTGAAAAAATTACACATAAAAATGTGTATATACAGACTCATAATTTCCCGGATCCTGATGCCATATCAAGTGCATTCGGACTCCAAAAGCTTCTTGAACACAAAGGAATCAGTTCAACTATTTGCTATAAGGGTAAGATAGACAGATACAGCACAATGCGTATGATAGAGCTTTTGGGCATATCCATATATAATCTTGACGAACTTTCGAAAATTGATGATCAAGCCGAGATTATATTGGTGGATGCACAGAAGGGTAACGCTAATATTATAGATATGGCGGGCAATGAAATTATATGCATAGATCATCATCCGACTTTTGAGGATGCTGTGTATCGATTCTCTGACATAAGACCGGAAGTGGGAGCTTGTGCTTCTATTATAGCAAGCTATTATTTTGAATCGGATATACCGATGGATAAAAATGTTGCTACCGCTCTTGTATTCGGACTCAGGGTAGATACGGCAAATCTTTGCAGGGGTCTGTCACCTCTTGATATGGATATGTTTTACACTATGTCGGATATATGTGATAACAAGATGGTTACGTCGCTTGGAAACAATACCATTCACTATAATGAGCTTACGGCATATGCTCATGCAATCAACAGCATTAAGGTGTATGATGATGTAAGTTTTGCAAATACCGGTAAGGAATGTCCTGAACCTTTGATTGCGACGGTATCTGATTTCATATTGTCTTTGGTGGAAGTCAGATTTTCCATAGTTTACTCCATAAAAAAAGACGGAATTAAGCTCTCTGTCAGAAATGAAAAACCGGAGCTTGATGCCGGAAAGATTGCCTATGTAGCTTTAAAAGATATAGGCAGCGGCGGCGGACATGAGGTTATGGCAGGAGGATTTGTTCCTTTTGATGGCTTCACTATTGATGATGAAGAAAAAATCGGACTTCTTATAGATGTTATTGAGGAAAGATTTTTGGATACTATTGCGCATTTTGCAAAATAGTTTTTCTGCTTCTGTGGCTCAGTTGGTAGAGCAACGCATTCGTAATGCGTGGGTCGTGGGTTCGAGTCCCATCGGAAGCTTTAAATACAGCTTATATGTCAGTGGCATGGTGGCGTGTCGCTGACATTTTTTTGAAAAAATGAAAAAAGTATTGCAATTACCGAATAAATGTGGTAATCTTCACTAGAAAGACATTTGTTCGTGCGATAAAGACACGTCAAAAATTGTAAGGAGATTATTTGAAATGAGCGAAAAGTTAAAAGTTGGTATCCTTGGCGGTACAGGTATGGTTGGTCAGAGATTTATTACATTACTTGAAAATCATCCATGGTTTGAGGTGGTTTTGGTAGCTGCAAGCCCAAGAACTGCAGGAAAGACATATGAAGAAGCAGTAGAGGGACGCTGGAAGATGCAGACCCCTATGCCTGAGAGCGTAAAGAAACTTGTAGTGTATGATATCAATGATGTTGAGGCAGTAGCGTCTCAGGTAGATTTTGTATTTTGCGCCGTAAATATGCCTAAGGATGAGATAAAGGCAATAGAGGAAAGATACGCTAAGGCAGAAGTACCTGTCGTATCAAATAACAGTGCACACCGTTGGACAGATGACGTACCTATGGTAGTTCCTGAAATTAATCCTGAACATTTGGCTCTTATTGAAACACAGAAGAAAAGACTTGGAACAACAAGAGGCTTTATATGTGTTAAGCCTAACTGTTCAATTCAGAGCTATACACCTGCTCTTACGGCACTTAAGGAATTTGGACCTAAATTGGTTGTGGCTACAACATATCAGGCTATTTCCGGTGCAGGAAAGACTTTTAAGGAGTGGCCTGAGATGGTGGAGAACATCATTCCTTATATCGGTGGCGAAGAAGAGAAGAGTGAGCAGGAGCCTTTAAGACTCTGGGGAAAGGTAGTGGACGGTAAGATTGAGAAGGCTTCACTTCCTGTTATCACAACACAGTGTATCAGAGTGCCTGTACTTGACGGACACACCGCGGCAGTATTTGTAAGCTTTGAGAAAAAGCCTACAAAGGAGCAGATTATAGAGGCATGGAGAAGCTTCAAAGGAGTGCCGCAGGAGCTGGAGCTTCCGAGCGCACCTAAGCATTTTATCCAGTATCTTGAAGAGGATAACAGACCACAGGTTAAGCTTGATGTAAACTACGAGAATGGTATGGGAATATCTCTCGGAAGACTTAGGGAGGATACAGTGTTTGATTACAAATTTGTAGGACTTTCACATAATACTTTAAGAGGTGCAGCCGGCGGTGCGGTACTTATAGCTGAACTTCTTAAGGCACAGGGATATATTACCAAAAAGTAGAAATATGTTATATTATAAGATATAATATGTCGAAAAAAGCAGAAAATGATGTTTTGCCCCGCAATCCTTAGAAAAAATCTTGGATTGTGGGGATTTTTGTATATATTTTGATGTACAAAAATGTTAAATTATGATATACTAAATAGAAATACGGGGCGGTTTGCTTCCATATCGAGTTAAGAAAAGACGTTTAGAAGGACTTTAGGAATGAACAACGATTTTTATGCCATGATGTCGCGTATGAAGTATATTACGCGTTGGGGACTTATGAGAAATACGATTAGGGAGAACATAAGCGAACACAGCCTTGAAGTTGCTATGCTTGCACACAGTCTCGGAGTGATTAATAACGTGATATTTAAAGGAAACATAAGCCCTGAACGGCTTGCGGTTCTTGGCATATACCATGATGTGACCGAGATAATCACGGGGGACATGCCGACTCCCGTAAAGTACTATGACCCAAAGATAAGAAGTGCTTACAGGGATATAGAGATTGGCGCTAAAAATGAACTTTTAAAGGGCATGCCAAATGAGCTTAGAGATGTTTATGATAAGCTTTTGGTAGAGCATCCGGAGGAAGAAACAGAGTGGAAATACGTTAAGGCGGCAGACAAGCTTTCAGCATACATTAAATGTATCGAAGAAAAAAATATGGGTAATACTGATTTTCTTCAGGCAGAGAAGAGCATCAGAAACACTCTTGATGGTATGGGGCTTCCGGAAGTCAGATATTTTCTTGATAACTTTATGGAAGCATATGATAAGACAATAGACGAAACAAGGTAGATTTCGGAAAGGAAGAGTGCAATTTGGAAGTTTTGTTGAATGAGGAAAACAATAAAAATCTTGAACAGTCACAACATGTATATAAGCTCATATCAGATACCTCTAATGACGGTTTTGTGTATCGCGACCATAAGACCGATAAAGTACTGATTTCCGATAAGTTTAGAAAAATGTGTGGCGTTACGGGAAAGGACGAATATGAAATATGCAGAAAATTTCATGAAAGTATCGATGAGGAATATGTGCGTCTGTATCTTATGAAAATGGACAATGCTCTCAAGCATCATGATGACACATTTGAAATGGAGGTATATCTTGATACAACAAAGCGTTGGCTTCGTGTAAATATATATTTCCTCTATGACAGTGACGGTAAGATATCGTCTCAGATTAATTATTACAAAGACATCACTGATTACATAGACCAGAAGCAGCAGCTTGAATACTGGGCGTATTATGACATACTCACAGGCCTGTATAACAGAAATTATTTTTACAGTACCATGGAAAATCTTCTTCAAAAAGCCGACAAAGAAGGCGAAAATATTTTCATTATGTATGTTGATATTGATGATTTCAAGAAGATTAACGACAGTCTGGGCTTTGAATACGGCGATGAGCTGGTAGTGAAAGTCAGCGAGTTTTTGAAAAGATATATGTCAGAGAGAGTACATATAGCGAGATTCAACAGTGATGAATTTGTCATAGGAATATACGGCGGCGAATTTGCGGATGCAAAAAAAATATATGATGAGTTGAAACTAAGAACCACCAAGCATTTTGTGCTTAACGGCGGAATACAGGTGTTTATAACCTTCAGTGTCGGAGTAGTAAAATATCCTCAGGACGGAAAAACCGTGGTGGACCTTATAGGAAATGCCGATATAGCTATGTGCAATGTAAAAGAAAACGGAAAAAACGGCATATGTCTGTTTGAAAACAGTATGGTAAACAGCTTCATACAGAATGTGCGCCTTGAATCGCTTCTCAAAAAAGCGATTCAGGAAAAGAAGTTCGAGCTTTACTATCAGCCTCAGTTTGATGCGATTACAAAGGAACTTCGCGGTTTTGAGGCACTTATAAGATGGAATGACGAGGCAGAGGGCTTTATATCTCCTAATCAGTTTATCCCTCTGGCGGAGAAGAACGGCAGTATCATACAGATAGGTGACTGGGTATTAAGACAGGCTTTTTCTGATTATGTTATTTTCCGCTCGAATTACGGCTTTGACGGTATACTTTCAATCAATATATCAGCCATACAGTTTAAGGAAGAAAGCTTTGAAACAAAGATATTAGACCTTGTCGATGAATTTAAAATTGAAGCAGACCGCATTGAACTGGAGATTACCGAGAGTATATTTATCGGACTTGATAAGAGAGTGCTTGAAGTTATAGACAGGCTTCGTGCTCGTGGAATAAAAATTTCACTTGATGATTTTGGTACAGGCTATTCTTCTCTTTCATACCTGAAGAACATACCGATAGATACTTTAAAGATAGATAAAAGCTTTATCGACACTATGCTTGACGAGGAAACCACAAGCATTATCACATCAAGTATAGTATCGATGGTTCAAAAACTCGGCTTTGAAACAATTGCCGAGGGCGTGGAAACTGCAGAACAGTTAGAATATCTTAAAAAGATAAACTGTAAAAGCATACAGGGCTTTTTGCTTGGCAAACCGATGAGCTTTGAAAATGCCTGCAAAATACTATAAAATATCATGGATATGGAGGCGGGATATGTTTTACGGACGTGAGAAGGAACTTGAGGATTTAACTGCTCAATACGACAATGAAATGTCTGCGGTAACTCTGGTATATGGCAATGAAGGTATCGGAAAGACAAGTCTTATAAAGAAATTCCTAAGAGGAAAGAAATACATATACTATAATACTTACCCATTGTCAGAGAAGATGGCAAGGGAGAGCATACAGGAGAAAATCTTTGACGTGCTTGATGCTAATGAGAGCATAAAAGTGGTGGTTGTCGAGAATTTTGAAAATCTTTCAAAGGTGTATGATACATTTTTTGAAAGCGTCGGCAAAATAATTGACAGTGGCAGAAAGATAATGTTTCTTCTTACCTCATCATCAGTGTACTGGGTGGAAAATTCCATGGTGGAGCTTCTTTCGGACAGAACCGACCTCATATCAACGGCAATGAAGATAAAGGAGCTTCCGTTTGTACAGGTGGCAAAACAGTATCCTGATTATTCCGTAGAAGAACTTTTAAAACTCTATGCGATAACTGGGGGCGTGCCGAAGTATTTGAAATACATTGATCCTGCCGTAAGCGTTAAGGAAAATGTCATAAAACTTATGATAGCCGATGACGCTCCGTTAAGAAATGTCGGAATTGATATGGTTTCCCGTGAACTTCGCGAAACTTCCGTGTATAATTCCATATTATCATGTCTTGCAAAAGGTATGAATAAGCTTAATGACCTTTACGAAACGTTGGAGTTAGGAAGGGATAAGATTAGCGTATATCTCAAGAATCTTATAGACAGAGGAATTGTGGAGAAGATATTTTCCTTTGAAACATCAGGAAGCCGAAATACAAAAAAAGGTATGTACAGAATCAGTGTGCCTATTGTGGAATTCTGGTACAGATATATTTATAACCATTCGTCAGAGGTGGAGGTTACGGAAAGTCTTACCTTCTACAACGAATATATAAAGAATGATTTGAAATCCCTTCTCAATGAAACAATGATAAAAGTGGCAAATGAATACATAGATTTCTTAAGTGAATACAAAGCACTTCCGGCGGCAGTGGAGCATAAGGGACGCTGGTACGGCAAGAATGGTGACATCGATATAGTGGCACGCGACATGAACGGCGATTATATTGTGTGCCAGTGCTTTTATTCAGCACGCCAGATGTCATATGACGAGTATGAAAGGCTGCTGGAGCTTCAGAAGTATGCGGAAATAAGCGCAAAGTACATATATCTTTTTTCAGTCAGCGGATTTGATTTAAAACTTAAAAGGCTGGCAGAGGAGATGGAGGGACTTGTGCTTGTCAACGTAAACGAAATGTAATGAAAGTTGGATTAAAATGTCAAAAAGTATATATATAGCCGAGAAGCCGAGCGTGGCACAGGAATTTGCCAAGGCTCTCAAGGTGAACGCTTCAAGAAGCGACGGATATATAGAATCGGGTGATACCATAGTGACATGGTGTGTGGGACATCTGATTACAATGAGCTATCCCGAAAGCTACGACGAAGCGTTAAAAAGATGGTCCTATGATACGTTACCGTTTATCCCTAAGGAATGGAAATACGAAGTGATTCCTGCGGTCAGTAAGCAGTTTAACATAGTAAAAGGTCTGCTTAACCGTCCTGACGTGGATAAAATATATGTGTGTACCGACTCGGGACGTGAGGGAGAATATATTTACAGGCTTGTTGAACAGATGGCAGAGGTAAAGGGAAAGAAGCGTCTTCGCGTCTGGATAGATTCCCAGACGGAGGAAGAGATACTTAGAGGAATACGTGAGGCAAAGGATTTGTCAGAGTATGATAACCTGTCAGCCGCAGCGTATCTTAGGGCAAAAGAGGATTATCTTATGGGTATCAATTTTTCCCGGGTTCTGACGCTTAAATATGCTTACGGCATAAAGCAGTATCTTGGCATCGAAAGAGTTTCGGTAAATGTGGGAAGGGTTATGACATGTGTGCTTGGAATGGTGGTAAGGCGCGAAAGAGAAATAAGGGCATTTGTCAAGACACCGTTTTACCGTGTCCTTGGAAAATGCAGTATATCGGATAAAAATTTTGACGCAGAATGGCGTGCCGTACAGGGCTCAAAATATTTTGAAACACCGTATCTTTATAAAGAAAACGGCTTTAAGGAAGAGTCAAAGGCACGCGAGCTTATAGATTATCTCAGTGAGGATAAGCCTGTTTTGGCACAGGTTGAAAGTATCGAAAAAAAGAAAGAAAATAAAAATCCTCCGCTTCTTTATAACCTCGCGGAGCTTCAGAATGACTGCTCAAAGCTCCTTAAAATAAGCCCTGATGAAACGCTTAACATCACTCAGGAGCTTTACGAGAAAAAGCTTGTGACATATCCGAGAACAGACGCAAGAGTCCTGTCTTCGGCAGTATGTAAAGAAATACATAAAAATATCAGTGGACTAAAGGCATTGGATTATGCTACAGTATATGCTGGTGAGATAATGGAGAAGGGACTTTATAAAGGCATAGAAAAGACAAAATACTGTAATGACAAGCAGATTACGGACCATTATGCCATTATCCCTACGGGACAGGGCTTCGGAAATCTTAAAGGTCTGTCAGATAAGTCAAAGCGTGTGTATGAAGCGATTGTCAGAAGATTTTTAAGTATATTTTATCCGCCTGCGGCATATCAGAAGATAAGTGTAGTTATGAAGGTAAAAGAAGAAAGCTTTTTTGCTTCCTTCAAAGTGCTTGTTGATGCAGGATATTTAAAGGTAGCAGGTAATTTGGTTTCCAAATCAAAAGAAGACGACGAAAATCCTGACGAGAAATGTGATGAAAATATGCTTTCAGCTTTAAAGAACCTGAAAAAGGGAGATGTGCTGGAAATTGATGAGCTTTTTATCAAGGAAGGCGAAACCTCTCCACCAAAGCGTTACAGCTCAGGAAGTATGATACTCGCGATGGAAAATGCAGGCTCTCTCATAGAGGATGAAGACCTCCGCGCACAGATAAAAGGAAGCGGTATAGGTACTTCTGCAACAAGGGCAGAGATACTTAAAAAGCTTGTCAACATAAAGTATATTTCACTCAATAATAAAACACAGATAATAACGCCTACGCTTCTTGGCGAGATGATATTTGACGTCGTTAATTCATCGATAAGGTCGCTTCTTAATCCGGAACTTACTGCGAGCTGGGAAAAAGGTCTTGACTACGTGGCAAACGGTCAGATAACGTCGGAAGAATATATGCAGAAGCTGGAAAACTTTGTCGTAAAAAGAATAGACGGTGTGAAGCAGCTTAACAATCAGTACAGTATGAAAGCGTACTATGACAGGGCTTCCGCCTATTATAAGAATTGATTCTGCGTGCCTTCATAAAGGCACATACAAGGAAAGCAGCGTCCGTGGGTGCGGATGCAAGTAAATAATTAAAAATCCGAAGAACGGATTGGAAAGAAGTGTGTAAAAATGTGTGGTATAGTTGGATATGTAGGTTTCAGGGATTGCTCGGACGTACTTATAGATTCCCTCTCAAAGCTTGAATACAGAGGATATGACTCTGCGGGAATAGCGGTGTTTGAGGACGGAAAGATTAAGGATAAGATGCAGGCTGAACATTCAAAGCCGGAAGGCCATTGCGGAATAGGACATACGCGTTGGGCAACTCACGGAGAACCGTCAGACATCAATTCACATCCTCACGGAAACAAGAGGGTGTCAATTGTCCATAACGGAATTATAGAAAATTACAAAGAGATAAAGGAATTTCTTGCGGCGCAGGGATATGGCTTTGAAAGTCAGACGGATACAGAAACCGTGGCAAAGCTCCTTGATTACTATTATGACGGCAAACCGCTTGAAACCATATCAAGAGTCATAGCGGAGATAAGAGGTTCTTATGCACTCGGTATTATGTTCAGGGATTTTCCTGACAGGGTATTTGCCGTAAGAAAGAACAGCCCTCTTATAGTAGGACTTGGAGAAGGCGAGAATTTTATAGCGTCAGACGTGCCTGCAATTTTGAAATATACA
Organism: uncultured Eubacterium sp.; assembly: GCA_945920185.1. Taxonomy (GTDB): domain Bacteria; phylum Bacillota; class Clostridia; order Lachnospirales; family Lachnospiraceae; genus CAMEJP01. The sequence continues at coordinate 10,403 of CAMEJP010000006.1, forward strand.
AGAGAGTATTATCTTTTGGAGCATAATGAGATTGCGGTGCTTTCTGCGGATAAGGTAAAAATATATGACGTTCACGGAAATATGCTTGAAAAGCAGGTGCAGGTGGCTGACTGGGATATAGACGCCGCAGAGAAAGGCGGATATGAGCATTTTATGCTCAAGGAAATCCATGAGCAGCCGACAGCCATACGAACAACCATAACACCGAGAATATGCGAAGACATGGTGGACTTCTCTGAAATAGGCATGACTGATGAAATGTTAAACTCATACAGACAGATATTTGTTGTGGCGTGCGGTACGGCAATGCATGCCGGCATGGTAGGAAAATATGTTATCGAAAAGCTAGCAAGAGTGCCTGTTATAGTGGATATTGCTTCAGAATTCAGATATAGGGAGCCTCTTATTGAAAAGGATGACCTTATGATACTTATATCGCAGTCGGGTGAGACTGCCGATACTCTGGCGGCTCTTGCACTTGCAAAGGAAGTAGGCGCGACGACGCTGTCAATAGTGAATGTCAAGGGCTCGTCTATTGCGAGAGAGTCAGATATGGTTATTTACACACATGCAGGTCCTGAAATAAGCGTGGCTTCGACTAAAGCATATGCGGTTCAGATAGCTGTCATGTATATGCTCGCATTTAAACTTGCCTATGCAAAAGGAAAAATCACCAAAGATGAGTATGTAAGCCTTGTCAAAGAACTTAAAACTACTCCTGATTATCTGGAAAAGATACTTGTCAATACGGATTACTGCAAGTTCGTGGCTTCAAAACTTATGAACGCTTCAAGCCTTCTGTATATAGGAAGAGGACTTGATTATGCACTTAGTATGGAAGGCTCGCTCAAACTTAAGGAAATATCCTACATACATTCAGAGTCTTATGCTGCAGGCGAGTTAAAACACGGAACCATCTCGCTTGTTACTGAGGAGATGCCTGTTATAGCGGTGGCTACACAGAAAAATCTTCTTGAGAAGACTGTAAGCAACATAAAGGAAGTAAAGGCAAGGGGCGCCATGGTGGTGCTTGTGTGCGGCGAGAGTCTTGAGGTTGAAAATGATGTTGCGGATTATCTTATAAAGCTGCCTGAAATTAATGATCTGCTTATGCCGATACTTGCATGCGTTCCTCTTCAGCTTCTTGCTTACTATACATCGGTGCTTAAGGGCTGTGATGTGGATAAGCCTAGAAATCTTGCGAAGTCTGTTACGGTAGAGTAAAGAAATACGAGGTATGAAAAAATGTTTGAGTCATCTATAAGGATAAGAGAACTGTATTCTCTTGAAAATACAATTGCAAAGGATATATTTGAGGGCGTTGAGTATCCCTTTGAGGTGCTTCCTAAGATTGGAGCATTTATAACAGAGCTTGGAAAAAGTCTTGACCCTTCAAAATACGAGCAAAGAGGAGAAAATATATGGATAGCAAAGAGTGCTGTCGTGGCACAGAGCGCGTCCATTACCGGCCCGTGTATAATAGACGAGGATGCCGAGATAAGGCACTGTGCATTTATCAGAGGAAATGCAATTGTCGGAAAGGGAGCGGTGGTAGGAAATTCCACTGAACTAAAAAATGTTATTCTCTTTGATAAGGTTCAGGTACCTCATTACAATTATGTGGGCGATTCGATACTTGGATACAAGGCACATATGGGAGCAGGATCCATTACGTCAAACGTGAAGTCTGACAAGAGCCTTGTTGTCATCAAGGTATACGCAGACCACATACCTACAGGACTTAAGAAGGTAGGCGCGATGCTTGGTGACAATGTAGAGGTAGGCTGCGGTTCTGTTCTTAATCCGGGAACAATTATAGGAAAAAACACCAACATTTATCCGCTTTCCTCAGTCAGAGGATTTGTCGACTGCAATTCAATATATAAAAATGCGGGCGAAATAATTGTAAAAAATTGAATTTTTGTTTGACTATTTGTCGTGTTTGTGAGAATATAAGTATGGTATTTTATTTACACATTTGAAAGGAGACAAAGGAATGATTTATTCACAGGAAGTAGAAAAGATGTGCCCGGTGGCACAAGGCGTTCATCATGGCGCAGCACCAGTTCCAACAGAAGGAAAATGGGTAAAGAATAAAGAAGTAAAGGATATATCCGGCTTGACACACGGTATCGGCTGGTGTGCTCCACAGCAGGGTGCATGTAAGCTTACTCTTAATGTCAAGGAAGGTATCATTCAGGAGGCATTGGTTGAGACTATCGGATGTTCAGGTATGACACATTCAGCAGCTATGGCAGCAGAACTTTTGCCTGGTCTTACTGTTATGGAGGCTCTTAATACCGATTTGGTATGTGACGCCATTAATACTGCTATGAGAGAGTTGTTCTTACAGATTGTTTACGGTAGAACACAGAGCGCATTTTCTGAGGAAGGTCTTCCGGTCGGAGCAGGTCTTGAGGATTTAGGAAAAGGACTTCGTTCACAGGTTGGTACAATGTACGGTACACTTAAGAAGGGACCTCGTTATCTTGAAATGGCAGAGGGTTATGTAACAGGTATTGCTCTTGATGATGAAGATCAGATTATCGGTTATCAGTTTGTTAACTTCGGTAAGATGACAGATTTCATTAAGAAGGGTGATGACCCTACAACAGCATATGAGAAAGCTAAGGGACAGTATGGCCGTGTAGCTGACGCTGTTAAGATTATTGACCCAAGACATGAGTAAGAAGGAGGACTAGACAATGGCTTTATTTGAATCATATGAAAGAAGAATAGATAAAATTAATGCTGTACTTAACAGCTATGGTATTGCTTCAATCGAAGAAGCAGAGAAGATTACAAAGGATGCCGGACTTGATGTTTACAATCAGGTTAAGGGTATTCAGCCAATTTGCTTTGAAAATGCGTGCTGGGCTTATACGGTAGGTGCAGCTATCGCTATAAAGAAGGGCTGTAAAAGAGCAGCAGACGCTGCAGCAGCTATCGGCGAGGGTCTTCAGGCATTCTGTATTCCGGGTTCTGTTGCTGACCAGCGTAAGGTAGGTCTTGGACACGGTAACCTCGGAAAGATGCTTCTTGAGGAAGAAACAGACTGCTTCTGCTTCCTTGCAGGACATGAGTCATTCGCAGCAGCAGAGGGCGCTATCGGTATCGCAGAGAAGGCTAACAAGGTTCGTCAGAAACCTCTCAGAGTTATTCTTAACGGTCTTGGTAAGGATGCAGCTCAGATTATTTCAAGAATCAACGGATTTACATATGTTGAGACAGAGATGGATTATCATACAGGCGAGGTTAAGGAAGTATTCAGAAAGTCATACTCAACAGGACTTCGTTCAAAGGTAAACTGCTACGGCGCAAATGATGTTACGGAAGGTGTAGCTATCATGTGGAAGGAAGGCGTTGACGTATCTATCACAGGTAACTCAACAAATCCTACAAGATTCCAGCATCCTGTTGCAGGTACATACAAGAAGGAATGTGTCGAGAAGGGTAAGAAGTACTTCTCAGTAGCTTCAGGCGGTGGTACTGGCCGTACACTTCACCCTGACAATATGGCAGCAGGTCCTGCTTCATATGGTATGACAGATACCATGGGACGTATGCACTCAGACGCACAGTTCGCAGGTTCTTCATCAGTTCCTGCTCACGTTGAGATGATGGGTCTTATCGGTATGGGTAACAACCCAATGGTAGGTGCTACCGTTGCTGTTGCAGTAAGTGTTGAAGAGGCAGCTAAGGCAGGCAAATTCTAAAAAGAATTAAGATACAAAAATGGAAACCTTGGACAAACTTATCAGGCATATCAGTGACTGATAAGTGGTCTGAGGTTTTTGTGATTTGATGCAGAACACTTGTAATTTATGCCGCAGATTAATGCAATGAAACTTTTGGAAAACAGGAGGATGAGATGAGCCTTAATGCGAATATAGCGTATAATCTTAAAAAAATAAGAACTGCCAAGGGATTAAGCCTTGACGTGGTGGCGGAGCAGACAGGCGTGTCAAAGAGCATGCTGGGTCAGATTGAAAGAGGAGTTGCCAATCCTTCTGTCAGCGTGATAGGAAAGATTGTCAGCGGTTTAAGGGTTGAACTTGATGAACTGGTAAAAAATCCTCTGGAAGAGCTTTTATATATTCCTAAAAATCAGATACAGCCTACCAAAGAGTTAGAAAACAAATACAGAGTATATACATATTTTCCGTATGATAAGGACAAGGCTTTTGAAATATATGTTATAGAGATTTTTCCGGGGGCTTCGTATTTGAGCGGCTCTCACGGTGAAGGCACAAAAGAGTATCTTATGGTGGATACGGGAAGTTTAAAACTAAGGATAGAAGAACGCTGTCAGATGCTTGAGAGTGGTGATGCCATAAGATTTGATACCGATAAGGAACATGAGTATATCAATGTATCTGAGGAAATGCTCAGACTGACCATTGTGTTTTCTTTTAAATAGTTATGTGCAATATAATGCATATATAAATAGACAATATATTAAAATTATAGCCTAATAAACGAAAAAAATGACATTTTTTCAAAAAAGGTGTTGACAAGATAATGCACATTTGTTATACTACGCTCATACAAGTTGCAACTGTATTAAAACAATATTGGAAAAGCAATGACGCTTATTTTTATCTCCGCAAGATAAGAATAAGCGTTTTTTAATGAAAGGATGATTGTTATGAAAAAAAGAATACTTTGCTTATTGCTTGCTTGCGTGATGGTTTTAGGCTGTATGACAGGATGTAAAAAGGACAGTAAAAAAGATGATAAAAAAGTCCTGAGAGTCGGTATGGAATGTGCATATGCTCCATTTAACTGGACACAGGATTCGGCAACCGTTGCCAACGGTGATACAGCCGTTAAGATTTACGGAACAGATATGTATGCTTACGGCTATGATGTAATGATGGCTAAGAAGCTTGCAGATTCATTGGGAATGGAACTTGAAATTCATAAAGTAGAGTGGTCTTCAATCGGTATGGCTATGGACGCAGGCGAGTATGACTGCATTATCGCCGGTATGGGAAGAACTGCTGAAAGAGAAAAGTCTTATTCATTTACAACACCTTACTATTACAGAGATAACTGTGTAGTTGTAAATTCAAAGAGCGATTATACAAAGGTTAAAAGTCTTTCGGATTTTTCAGGTAAAAACGTAGTGGTTACCACACAGCTTGGCACAGGATGGATTGCAATACTTGATCAGATTCCAAACGGTAAGACAGGAACCAACTATGAAACGACGGCAGAGTGCTTTATGGCAATATCAAACGGTACTGCAGATGTATGTGTTATAGATGTTCCTACGGCTAAGTCGGCTGCAATGACAAATAAGGACCTTACTATCATTACTTTTGAAGAAGGTAAAGGTTTCACAGGTGATAAAGAAATGACAAATGTATGTATTGCAACGAGACTCAAAGACACAGAACTGAGAGATAAACTTCAGAAAGCCATGGATGATTTGGGATGGGATAAGACTCAGATGGACGCTATGATGGAGGAAGCCATGAAGCTTCAGCCTTCAGTACAGTAACTTATGTAATCAGTTAAATAACAATTATCACAATGGAGTGATAGCCGAAGGAAAGATACCGACGGCTGTCACTTTTTTGATGATTAACTTTTAAAATGGGAGAGAAGTGCTATGTTACAAAACGCTTTATTATTCAATTTCAGTGACCCAAGTTCATCGTTTGAATGGGTAGGCTTTATAGCAAAAAAATATAAAGATATGTTTCTTCAGGGTACATATCTTACCCTATATGTAGCTGTTACCGGAACTATAATAGGTTTTATTGTAGGCTTCATACTCGGTATCTTAGAAGATATTAAAATCTCAAAAGAAGACAATATAATAAAGAAAGCAGTTTTGTTTTGTATAAAACAGATAGCTAAGATTTATGTTGAAGTATTCAGAGATACGCCTATGATTGTACAGGCCATGGTTATTTATTTCGGTCTCAGAACAGCAGGAATTTTAATCACACCTATTCCGGCAGGTATCCTTGTTACTACGCTTAACACAGGCGCGTATATGTCAGAAACAGTAAGAGCCGGCATTAATTCTATTGACATAGGACAGAGAGAAGGTGCACTGGCACTCGGCATGTCCCCTATGAAGGCTATGTTCTATATTATAATACCACAGGCATTTAAAAATATTATTCCTGAAATGTCTAACACATTTTTGACAAATCTTAAGATGACATCAGTACTTAATGTTATCGGTATCCAGGAACTGTTCATGATGGCAAAGACGGCAGGCGGTATTTATTACAAGTATTATGAGGCATATCTCGTAATTGCCATTATATACTTTGTGCTTTGCTTTGTATTTAACCGTATTTTTATGTTTATAGAGAAAAAGACAAAGCTAAAGAGCAATTATGTACTTGCGGTAGAATATATGGAAGATACGCAGTAGAAGGGTGGTTTTTGTATGGCTGAGAAAATAATAGAGATTGTAGATTTGAGCAAGTCATTTGGCAATCATGAAGTCCTTCGCAAGATTGATTTTAAGGTTGAAAAGGGCGAGGTTATATGTATACTTGGTTCATCCGGCTCAGGTAAATCTACACTTTTAAGATGTATAAACAAATTGGAGCATCAGACTTCCGGAAAGATATTATATCACGGCAAGGAAGTATCTGACCGCCAGAAAGACGTAAATGAATACAGGTCAAAGGTAGGCATGGTTTTTCAGTCCTTTAACCTTTTCAATAATATGACGGTTCTTAAAAACTGTATGGAAGGAACAAGAAAGGTTCTTCATGTTCCTAAGCAGGAAGCTTTTGAAAGAGCAATTAAGCATTTGAAGGCAGTCGGAATGGCACCTTATATCAATGCTTACCCGGCACAGCTTTCAGGCGGACAGAAACAGCGTGTCGCCATCGCAAGAGGTTTGTGTATGAATCCGGAGGTACTGCTTTTTGATGAACCTACTTCAGCTCTTGACCCCGAAATGGTAGGAGAAGTTCTGAATGTCATGAAGGAACTTGCACAAACGGGTCTGACTATGGTTATAGTAACTCATGAGATGGCCTTCGCAAGAGATGTATCCAGCAGAATCATTTTTATGGACAACGGCTATATTGCCGAGGACACTACTTCAAAAGAATTCTTTACCAATCCAAAGCATCCTAGGTCAAAAGAGTTTTTGAGTAGATATATATCAGACACCAAATAAGCTTTGCCTGGTATAGGCTTTGCAAATCCTTACAAAGATTTGCGGCGGGATTTTTTAAAAGGAGATGTATGTTATGGAAAAATTTGTAGTGACATTTGCCAGAGGCTTTGGTACGGGCGGTAAGGAAATCGCTTCAAAGCTGGCAAAGGAATTGGGTATCAACTGTTATGAGAACAGAATTCTTACCCTTGCTTCACAGATGAGCGGACTGGACGAACAGCTTTTTCAGGAGGTAAATGAAAAGATACGTCAGAATGGCGGTTTTGCAAGCTTTCTGAGAGGACTTCCGCGTTCAAAAAGCTACATTGCACGTAATGAAAAATTTGTTTCGGATGATACTCTTTTTGAGTACCAGAGAAAGATTATTGAAAACCTTGCAGATACGGAATCGTGTGTGATTGTAGGAAAATGTGCCGACTATGTGCTGAAAGGAAGAAATAATGTGGTAAGTGTGTATATTGAAGCTCCGAGAGCTTTCTGTGTACAAAGAACCATGGAACATATGGGTGTTACGGAGGAGGTTGCGGTGGCAACCATTGAGCACACGGACAAGTTCAGGGCTGACTATTATGAGTACTACACACACGGTAATTACTGGACCAATCCCATAAATTACGATATCACTTTGAACAGTGAGAAGGTTGGAATAGATAACTGTGTTAAGGTAATTAAGAATTTACTTGAAATAAAAGGATTAATCTAGCGTTTGGAGGAATTGATTATGAAACTTAAAGATACAGGACTTACAATTGATGAAGTAAAAGATTTAGCCAAGAAGTATATGATTGAGACGTACGAAAGATACGATTTTGTGGCAGAAACAGCAAAGGATCAGTATATGTATGACCCGAACGGAGTTGCTTACCTTGATTTTTATGCAGGTATTGCGGTAAACAGTGCAGGTAACTGTAATGAGAAGATTGTTAAGGCAGTTCAGGAGCAGGCAGCAGACCTTATGCAGACATTTAACTATCCGTATACCATTCCGCAGGTGCTTCTTGCAAAGAAGGTTTGTGAGACAATAGGAATGGATAAGATATTTTTCCAGAATTCAGGCGCAGAAGCTAATGAGGCTATGATTAAGATGGCAAGAAAGTACGGCGTTGAAAAATACGGTCCTCATAAGTATAACATTGTCACAGCCAAAATGTCTTTTCACGGCAGAACATTTGGTGCCATGAGTGCTACCGGACAGCCTGACAATGCGTGTCAGATAGGCTTTGGTAATATGACTCCGGGCTTTACATATGCAGATTATAATGATCTTGAATCCTTCAAGGCGGCTTATACGGAAAATACGATTGCCATGATGGTAGAGCCTGTACAGGGCGAAGGCGGCGTTCATCCTGCAACTAAAGAGTTTTTGACAGGACTTCGTGAATTCTGTGATGAAAAGGGAATCCTCCTTCTTCTTGACGAGGTTCAGACAGGATGGTGCAGAACAGGTGCGGTTATGAGCTATATGAATTACGGAATTAAGCCTGATATTGTATCCATGGCTAAGGCTTTGGGAGGTGGTATGCCTATCGGAGCAATTTGTGCCACCGCTGAGGTTGCCAAAGCATTTACACCAGGCTCACATGGTTCCACATTCGGCGGACATCCTGTATGCTGTGCCGCTGCCCTTGCAGAAGTAAATGAACTGCTTGACAGAGACCTTGCCGGAAATGCAAAGAAGATGGGCGATTACTTCTGTGCTAAACTTGAAACACTGCCTCATGTTAAGGAAGTAAGACATCAGGGACTTTTTGTAGGCGTAGAATTTGATGACAGCATCAACAGTGTTGATGTAAAGCACGAGTGTCTGCACAGAAGACTCCTTGTGACGGCAATAGGTTCGCATATAGTACGTATGGTACCTCCTCTTATCATAAATGAAGAGGATTGCGATAAGGCATTTGAAATTATCAAGGCTTCCGTGGAGAGTCTGTCTGAGTAGGAGGCGCGTCGTTTTGAAGTTTAATTATAATCTTCCGATAAACTTGCATTTCGGACATGGCAGGGTGGAAGAGGTCGGTACCATAACGGCTTCCTACGGAAAAAAAGCATTGATAGTTACCGGAGGCTCAAGTACAAAAAAAACAGGTCTTCTTGATAAGGTGATTGACCTTTTGAAAGCACAAGGCGTTGAGTCCGTAGTATTTGACAAGGTTAAGCCGAATCCTTTGACCGTAACGGCAGAGGAAGGCGCAGAACTGGCAAAGCAGGAAAAATGTGACTGCGTATTGGGACTTGGTGGCGGAAGCATTATGGATTGTGCAAAGAGCATCGCATTTATCGTAAAAAATGACGGAGACATCAACGACTACATATTCGGCAGAAAGGCAGGAACAGAAAGCCTTCCGCTGATTCTCGTTCCTACTACATGTGGTACGGGAAGCGAGGGCAACGGCTTTGCGGTTCTTACAAATCCTGAAAACGGTGACAAGAAATCTCTTCGCGGTAATGCCATAATTGCCAAGGCATCCATTATAGATTCAGACCTTTGCAGAACAATGCCAAAGAGTGTTCTGGCAAGCGTTGGCTTTGACGCATTGTGCCACTGTATGGAGGCTTATGTATCAAAGATTTCGCAGCCTTTGACAGATTATATGAGCGTTGAAGGTATAAGACTTGTTGGAGAAAATCTTGTAAAGGTATATGAAGGCGATGATGACAGTGAAGCATGGGACAGTCTTGCATGGGCAAGCACGCTTGGCGGCATGGTTATCAATACTGCCGGAGTTGCGCTTCCGCACGGTATGGAGCATCCTGCAAGCGGCCTTAGAGACATTGTTCATGGCAGGGGATTGGCAGCACTTACACCTGTTATCACAGAGGAAAGTGTTGTCGGAAATCCTGAAAAATATACGGTTATTTCAAAGCTTATAAGAGGCACGTCATATCTTGACTGTGCCGACACTATAAGAAAATTGTTGGAAAAGATTGATTTATGCACTAATCTTTCATCACAGGGTATTCAGTCGGAAGACATACCATGGATGACAGATAACTGCTTTAAGGTATCACTTGCAAGCATAAACAATCATCCTGTTCTATTTGACAGAGATGGAATTGCCAGGCTTTATGAAAAGGCACTTTAGGCTTTCTTTCTCTCATACATCCCATTTTAAAAGGCAAGGCGTCAAATTAAATTTGACGCCTTGCTTGTCATATCTGACAAAATCTTTTATCTCCGGTTTAAATATATTTTTTGCCATAGTATTTATATTATGTTTGTGATATAATACATTTGAGGATGCTAAGAATGCTCCCCTACAAAGTTAGGTAAGGAGATAAAAGGATGAACGAGAAGAAAACAAAAAATGGATTGGCAATTAAAATGTTGCTTATAACGGGAGTAGCGATACTGCTTTTGTATGCAGGCTTTCTTGTTACGGCAATCACAAGCAGCCGGAACAATACCAAAAAATTATATAGTGAGAAGATTACAAGCATAGCTGTATCAGTTACGGAGTCATATGATTGTATGATGGACGGCGATTACTCACTTAAAGACGGTAAGGTATATAAGGGAGATATTGCGCTGACTGAGGATTTGTTAGACAGAATCAATCAGGAAGACGGCGTACATATGACTGTCTTTTATGGAGATACGAGATATCTGACGACCATAAAGGATTCAGACGGCAACAGAATTATCGGAACCAAGGCGTCTGACGAAGTTATTGATTCGGTATTGAAAAAAGGAAAAGCATACACTACGGAGGGTGTAGATATTCAGGGAGTGAAGTATTTTGCAACTTATGAGCCTTTGAAAAACGGTGACGAGGTTGTCGGTATACTGTTTATAGGATTGGAACAAAGTAAGATATATGGAGCGATTAAAACATTAGTAATCCGACTTGTGGTTGTCGGAAGCATTTTGGTTGTTTTGCTTTTGGTTATATCTTCGGTAGAAAATCTGCTGATTGTTAAGACTGTTAATTCAGTGGCAAAGGATTTGGATACTCTTACAAACGGTAATTTGGATATAGACTGCCGTGCCATGAAGGTAAATGAAAAGGACGAACTTGGTGCTTTGGCATTTAACGCAAATAAGTTATCGGCAAAGTTAAAGGAAATTTTAGGTGCCATTCAAAGCAACAGTGATGTTTTAAACAATGATTCTTCAAAGCTTTACAAGGTAGTGGAGGAAACTTTGGAATCTGTTTCAAATGTAGTGGCTGCCATGGAGGATGTGGCTTCTGAAGCTACAAGCCAGGCTGAAACGGCGGCGGATCTGATGGCAAATATTGAAGAATTATCCGCAAATCTGGATATGATATCAAGCCAGGTTGAGTCGCTGGATCAGACGACGCGTTCCGTATCGGGTGTAGCTGAAAATACAAAAGAAACAATGCTTGAATTATTACAGAGTAACGCCAATACGAAGAACAGTATTGAGGCTATTGTTACGCAGAGCAAGGATACGCTTCAGGCAGTTGAGGAAATTAACAGTATAGTTATGGCTATAGAGGAAATTACAAGCCAGACAAATCTTTTGAGCCTGAATGCAAGTATTGAAGCTGCCAGAGCGGGCGATGCAGGTAAGGGCTTTGCAGTGGTGGCAGGAGAGATCGGAAAACTTGCACAGGAAAGTGCGGATTCTGCACAGAGAATAACAGAGATTACAGAGAATATAATTGCAAAGGTTGAAAAGTCGGCTGCTCTCAGTGATGAATTGAATAGAAATGCCGTAATACAAATCAGTAAGCTTGATGAAACACATAAGTCAATGGAAAAAGTTATTGACGGTGTAATGAATATTAATAAAAATACAGATAATATCAATACCGAAGTAAAGAGCCTTGAACAGGTTAAGATGAATATTGGAGAAGCAACTGAGAAGTTATCTGCTTCATCACAGGAAAATGCGGCAGCGGCACAGGAAACCTCTGCCAGTGCTACTGTCATCGAGGGCAATATGTCGCTTCTTAAAAATTCAAGTAATGATATTTCAAATGTTGCCGCGGACCTGAAAGAAGCAATCAGTTATTTTAAGTAGATTTTAGAGACGGACAGCATTATTTACGGAGATTGATACATTTATGCAGGAAATGTCGGAAGATTTAAAAAAATACATAAGCAGTCAGGATTTTATGAAAATAGGACAGGCTGTCACCCATAATCAGTGGGTGGCGGCTTCCATGGCTGTTCAAAGGCTGATTGACGGTGCACGCAAACTTGAACTTAAAGGCTTTGAAAGACCTCTTGTGGGACTTAAACAGGCGGTATTGAGAAAAAATGTTGCTGAAGCAAAGCAGACGCTTGCACAGGTTATGGTAAAGCGTGTTGATATGTATAAGCAACTGTTTGAACCGATACAGGTAAGCAATGAGTCGGATTGCTGATGTCCCGTTTGACGGCATAAAGAAAAATAAATTGAATGTTATTGATGTATACATGCCAAAACTCTTCCATTATTGTTTAAAATATGATACAATTTTAACAAATATAGTGCGGATATAGGGAGAAGGTGTTTTGTGCAGCCGATAATCTATTTTGATATAAGCGCAGTTATCATATTAATGCTGCTGCTTTTTACCATAAGGTTTAAGCGTATGACTCGCGGAACGGAAAACAGAGTCTTTTTGACGCTTGTTATAATTTCATTTGTTGCCGCCGTTTTCAGCCTTATTACTGCCATAATGGCTACTTATCCTTTCTACTTCAGTAAAAATGTGCATATAGTGTTTCACTCTATCTATCTTGTGTCGCGAAATATGATAGGACTTGCTTATGTTGTATACATAATAGCTATCAGCGATACATGGCACAAATTTATGAAAAGTATGGTAAGCGTCATTCTTCTGCTGTTGCCTTATGTAGTGGTAGTTGCCTGCGTTATAGCAAATTTTTGGACCGAAAATGTGTTTTATATGGATGATAAACTTACATATACTCACGGTGATAAGTTTTTTATCTTGTATATAAGCGCAGTATTTTATATAATTTTTGGTATGACATATCTGTATAAGTACAGAAGGCTTGTTAGGTTTGACAAGAGGGTGGCACTTTATGCCCTTATACCTATTACCGTAGCGTCTTTGCTGATTCAGCTTTTATATACCGGTATGCTGGTTGAGATGTTTGCAACTGCCGCTTCAGTCCTTTTCTTTATGATTACGATTCAAAGACCGGAGGATGTGGTGGACTCTTATACGGGGCTTAAGAAGCGTGCTACTTATAATGCAGAGATTACAAGAAGTTTTGAAAGCGAAAAGGAATTTGATGTAATTGCCGTTAATATACTGAATTATAATATGCTTCTTGCAATGTTTGGACTGGAATCAGAGTATGTGCTCTTGGGAAAACTTGCAAAGGTCATAACCGAGGAATGCCAAAAGTGCAATTTCCATGCGCAGGCGTACTATCTTGATAGAGGACGTTTCAGGTTTGCACTTGGAGAGAGACATAGAAAATATACGGATACGCTGGCTAAGGATATATGTAGCAGATTGAATGAAGATATAAGTTTTAACGGTGCAGGAATAAGGCTTACCTTTAACATCAGTGTGACAAGATGCCCTGCGGATGCGGGTGATTATCATTCATTCTTTATGCTCGATAATGAGATTGAAAATATAGTTAAGACCTCAGGCAGCGTGACTTATGTGTCAGATGTGGTTAAAGACAGTCATATACAGCTTAATGCGGAACTTGACAACATTATAGAGGATGCTCTTGCAAACAGAAAATTTGAGGTGTATTACCAGCCTATATTTTCTGTAAAAGATAATCGCTTTACTTCAGCTGAGGCTCTTTTGAGATTAAAAAATGAAAAATATGGTTTTATACCACCGGATGTTTTTATCGCGGCTGCGGAGAAAAGCGGAGCGATATACCGTCTGGGAGAATATGTACTGACGGAGGTGTGCAGTTTTATATCGGGCGATGAGTTTAAGTCACTTGGACTTGAATATATAGAGGTAAATCTGTCTGTCGCACAATGTATGCAGAGTGAATTGGCTGACACCGTAATAAGAATAATGAATGAGTACAATGTAAAGCCGGAACAGATAAATCTTGAAATTACGGAGACGGCTGCAAGTTATGCACAGAATGTTATGATGGATAATCTTGAGAAGCTGTCTGATGCAGGAATCAGTTTCTCACTTGATGATTATGGTACAGGATATTCAAATATAAAGAGAGTTGCTTCACTGCCGCTTAAGATTGTCAAACTTGATAAAACATTTGTCAGCAGCGAGGGCAACACAAGACTTTGGATTATACTTAAAAATACGATTACAATGCTTAAGGAAATGAATATGGAGATAGTAGTGGAAGGAGTGGAAACCAAGGACCTTGCAGATAATTTTTCACAGCTTGAGTGTGAATACATACAGGGCTATTACTATTCAAAGCCTATTCCAAAGCAGCAATTTATTGAATTTATATTAAATGACAGAAAGGTAAACTCAAGATAGTGTCTTGGGCAGGAAAAAAGTTATGAGGATTGAAGAATTTACAGATATGGTGCAGTTTGAGGCTATTATGGAGAACTGGGCAAAGTCTACGGGACTGGCAACGGTGGCAGTGGGTGCAGACGGCAAATACATTTCTAAGTGTTACAATTTCACTGAGTTTTGTATTGATTTGACAAGAGGAAGCAAAGAAGGTTTGAAACGCTGTGAAAAATGTGACCGCGAAGGAAAGGGCTGTTACTATTGCCATGCTGGACTTATGGATTTTGGTATCCCGATAACTCTTAGCGATGGAACAGTACTTGGCTCCATCATAGGCGGACAGGCGCTTCCGGAGGAGCCGGATGAAGAAAAATTCCGCAGAATAGCGAGAGAACTTGGTATTGACGAGGAAAGATACATAAAGGCACTTTCTAAGGTGGCAAGAAAGACAAGAGAAGAGATTGAGGCAAGTGCAGAACTTCTCGGAAGTGTGATCAATATGTTTGTGCGTCAGTCTTATGTTGAAAAGGAAAATAATGAACTTCTTAAAAGTCTTCAGGATGGAATTGCGGAGGCTGACAAGCAGATTTCTGACATATCAAAGATTACAAAGGATATATCAGCATATAGTCAAAAGCAGAATATGCTTGCACTGAATGCAAGTATTGAGGCTGCAAGAGCAGGCGAAGCCGGAAGAGGCTTCGTTGTGGTAGCGTCGGAGGTTAAGAATCTTGCCAATAATATGGCTGCGTCTAGCAAGAAGATTAATACTGCGTTAAATCTTCTTACGGGAACGTTTGAAAAAATAAAGAGGTAGAAAGAGAATTATGAGAAGATATTGTCCGATATGTGACAGGTCTATGCCAACGGGTACCTTCTGTAAGACCTGTAAAAGATTTGTAAAACCAAAGGAAGACAACAGTACTTATTATCTTAATGAGAGTCATACTGATACACGGGCTCACCATGACAGTTGTGAGTATCATGAAACAGATACAAAATATTCTTCAAAGCCTACATACACGCTTAATAAGAATAATACTTATGAGAATCGTAATGCAGCATCAACCGTAAAGCCTGCTGCAACGTCTTCGGCACGTCCAAATGTAAGACGTACGGCTGCGTCGTCTTCTTCCAAAAAGAAAAATCCTGCAGCTACATTAGTAGTAATTATATTTCTTATCATATTTGCATTTAATTTTATCATTCCTATTGCGGCAGTTGTCTTTACGGAAATAATGGATACCGATGAGTATACTCAGGAATATACGGAGTCTGTGAATGACAAATATTATGCAGTTCTGAAAGAATATGCGAAGCTGCCTTGTACGGGAAGAGAAGTTACAGATTTCAGTTTGTTTGAAAAAAATGACATCAAATACAGAAATGATAGTGTGATTGATGTCACTATTGATAATTACACCGTACCTATACGGTACATCTATATGACAGACTCTTCGTATCATACTGTGGTTCAGATTAAGACCATCGAGGAAACTGATGCAGTAAAACATATTGTGATTGAAACAGATATGGAACCGGAAAACATAAGGGAAATGTTTATGGAAATGCTTGCCGCGCTTAACATATCATATGAAAATATTACGGATAAGGAAATTGAGGCAGCTATTTTTGAAAGTACGGAAACTGAACGTACCATAAGCCTTAACAGTGAAAACGAGATATATTACAGTAAAACGTACGGAAAGTTTAGCATTTGTGTGGATTAGGGGAGAGTATGGATAACAGGAAAATGAAGAAAATTTTTATCATAACAATAATAAGCTTTGTCGTTGGTTTTAATGTTATGGTTATGGTATCTTTTATAAGTTTTAATAGGAATATCAAACCACATTTGAACATAAAGGAGTATTCGGATAATGATACAGAAACAGACGATTGGAAATATCTTGGAATAGTATGGAAGCAGATAGCAGAGTCAGACATATTTCAGGATTTTTCGTTTGTTGAAATATATAACGACGAAGACACTTATAATTATATGGTCAAGGGTGAAGAAAAGTCTCTGGACATACAATGGATAGGCTACAATGACGAGGTTACGGGATGCTATTTTGACATAATGGCTGCAAGGGATACGGGAGAGGTGGTATCCTTTAGCGTTCAGTCACCGTCACCAATCGTTGCGCAGCAGATTATTTTTGGCGTGATGAGAGAGTTTAAGCTATGTGATGATATCAAATATGAAGCGTTTGAAAAAGAAGTGTTTAAAAAAAGCTCCGGAGCTTTTGGTATCAGCAACGACGCAATGCTTATGTATACGGCTCAGCCTGATAATAATTCTTATTACATAGCGGTAAAAAGTAAATTTGATTAATTGTTGCCAACCGCAGGAAAATGTTATATTATAGAAAAGTACATAATTATCAAATGGAGGAAATTCAGAATGGAAACTTTATCTATTGAAAAAGAACTGAAGGAAAATTCTTATCCGGGCAGAGGAATCATAATCGGAAGAACTGCTGACGGAAAGAAGGCTGTAACGGCATATTTTATTATGGGAAGAAGCTCAAACAGCCGAAACAGGGTATTTGTTACGGAGGGCGAAGGCATCAGAACACAGGCTTATGACCCATCAAAGCTTGAAGACCCTAGTCTTATCATATATGCGCCTGTAAGAGTGCTTGGAAACAAGACTATTGTCACAAACGGCGACCAGACAGACACCGTATATGACCTTATGAAACAGGGAAAAACATTTGAGGAAAGCCTTAGAACGAGAGAGTTTGAACCAGATGCTCCAAACTATACACCTAGAATTTCAGGTCTTATGGAAATTGAAAACGGAAAATATGATTTCTCAATGTCCATTCTTAAGAGTGCCAATGGAAATCCACAGGCGTGCAACAGATATACATATTCATTTGAAAATTGTGTGAGCGGAGAGGGAAGATTTATCCATACTTATATGGGTGACGGAAATCCTCTGCCAAGTTTTGAGGGCGAGCCAAAGCGCGTAGCCATCGATACTGATGATATTGATGCATTTACGGATATGGTGTGGAACAGCCTTAATGAAGATAATAAGGTATCGCTTTTTGTAAGATTTATCGATATTGAAACAGGTAAATATGAAACTAAGATAGTGAATAAGAACAACTAATCGGAGGAAAGAAAATGAACGAAATTCAATTAAAGTACGGCTGCAATCCTAATCAGAAGCCTTCAAGAATATTTATGGAAGACGGAAGTGACCTTCCTGTCACTGTGTTAAACGGTAAGCCGGGTTATATCAATTTTCTTGACGCATTTAACGGCTGGCAGCTTGTAAAGGAGCTTAAGGAGGCAACAGGACTTCCGGCGGCAACTTCATTTAAGCATGTATCTCCTGCGGGTGCTGCAGTAGGTCTTCCTCTTACAGATACACTTGCTAAGATTTACTGGGTTGATGACTTGGGAGAACTCAGTCCGCTTGCATGTGCTTATGCCAGAGCAAGAGGTGCGGACAGAATGTCATCTTTCGGTGATTTTATCGCACTTTCGGACGTATGTGACGCTGATACGGCAAAGCTTATCAAGAGAGAGGTTTCAGACGGAGTTATAGCTCCGGGATATACAGATGAAGCTCTTGAACTTTTGAAGGCTAAGAAAAAGGGTAATTACAATATTATTCAGATTGACCCTTCTTATGTTCCTGCCGAGCTTGAGAGAAAGCAGGTATACGGAATCACATTTGAACAGGGAAGAAATGAACTTAACATTGATGCTAACCTTCTTTCAAATGTAGTTACAAAGAATAAAAATATTCCTGAGGAAGCAATTATCGATATGAAGATTGCCCTTATAACACTTAAATATACACAGTCTAATTCAGTGTGCTATGTAAAGGGCGGACAGGCTATCGGTATAGGTGCGGGACAGCAGTCAAGAGTGCACTGTACAAGACTTGCAGGACAGAAGGCTGATAACTGGTATCTTCGTCAGGCTCCGCAGGTTTTGAATCTTCAGTTTGTTGATTCTCTTGGACGTGCAGACAGGGATAATACCATTGACGTATATATCGGAGATGAGTATGAAGATGTGCTTCGTGAAGGCGAGTGGCAGAAGAGATTTAAGGTTAAGCCTCCTGTATTTACACGCGAGGAAAAGAGAGCATGGCTTGACCAAAATCAGAATGTGACACTTGGCTCTGATGCATTTTTCCCATTCTCAGACAATATTGAGAGAGCATATAAGAGCGGAGTTAAGTATATCGCACAGCCGGGCGGCTCTGTAAGGGATGATCTTGTTATAGAGTGCTGCGATAAGTACGATATGGCTATGGTCTTCACAGGTATAAGATTATTCCACCACTAAAAAATACTATTGAATTTTGTCATTTAAAGTGATAAAATAACTTTTGATATTTGGATAGAAAGGTAATTTATATATGAGACAGATGGTTTTATCCATACTGGTTGAGAACGAAGCAGGCGTATTAAGCCGTGTTGCGGGCTTATTCAGTAGAAGAGGATACAATATTGACAGTCTGACTGTCGGAGCAACGCATGATTCACGCCTTTCAAGAATGACTGTTGCAGTTACGGGTGAAGAAAATGTGCTTGAACAGATTAAGAAACAGCTCGGCAAGCTTATTGATGTTAAGAGCATCAAGGAACTTCCAAGTGATTCTTCTGTCTGCCGTGAACTTATACTTGTAAAGGTAGCTGCCGGACTTAATGAGCGTCAGGCGGTTATTGCTGTTGCGGATATATTCAGAGCTAAGATAGTAGATGTATCTGATGGCTCTCTTATGATTGAACTTACGGGTAATCAGGCTAAACTTACTGCGTTTATTGAACTGCTTGACGGCTTTACAATTACCGAACTTGCCAGAACCGGAATTACAGGCCTTGCAAGAGGTATAGAGGATTAATCAGTATTAAAATGGGATTATGCCTGTTTTATAAAATATTCAAATGCTATATTAGGAGGAAAAAATTATGGCAAAGATTTATTATCAAGAGGATTGCAACCTTTCTTTATTAGAGGGAAAGACAATTGCTGTTATTGGCTATGGCAGCCAGGGACATGCACATGCACTTAATGCAAAGGATTCAGGATGCAATGTTATCATTGGTTTGTATGAAGGAAGCAAGTCTTGGGCTAAGGCAGAAGCTCAGGGATTTGAAGTATATACAGCAGCTGAGGCTGCAAAGAGAGCTGACATTATCATGATTCTTATCAATGATGAGTTACAGGCTAAGATGTATAAGGAGTCAATCGAGCCAAACCTTGAAGAAGGCAATATGCTTATGTTTGCTCACGGCTTCAACATTCATTTCGGACAGATTGTACCACCTAAGGGAGTAGATGTTACCATGATAGCTCCTAAGGGACCTGGTCATACAGTAAGAAGCGAGTATCAGGCAGGAAAGGGTGTTCCTTGTCTTGTAGCTGTTCATCAGGATGCAACAGGTAAGGCTCTTGATATGGCATTAGCTTATGCATTGGCAATCGGCGGTGCAAGAGCAGGTGTTCTTGAGACAACATTCAGAACAGAGACAGAAACAGACCTCTTTGGTGAGCAGGCAGTTCTTTGCGGTGGTGTATGTGCACTTATGCAGGCTGGTTTTGAGACACTCGTTGAAGCAGGATATGATGAGAGAAATGCTTATTTTGAGTGTATCCATGAGATGAAGCTTATCGTTGACCTTATTTATCAGTCAGGCTTTGCAGGTATGAGATATTCTATATCAAATACAGCTGAGTACGGTGATTACATAACAGGTCCTAAGATTATAACAGAAGAGACAAAGAAGACCATGAAGAAGATCCTTAAGGACATTCAGGATGGTACATTTGCAAAGGACTTCCTGTTAGATATGTCAGATGCAGGTGGAAAGGCACACTTCAGAGCTATGAGAAATATTGCTGCTGAGCATCCTTCTGAGAAGGTTGGTGCTGAAATCAGAAAGCTTTACAGCTGGAATAACGAAGCTGACAAATTAATCAACAACTAATCTTGAATTGAATGCTTATGACGTAAGTGTAAGCAGACAACTTGAAGGCTTAATACAAGTCCACACCGCAAGGTGTGGACTTGGTTTTAAAATAAGGAGGAAACGCTATTATGGGAATGACTATGACCCAAAAGATTTTGGCTGCACATGCAGGTCTTAAAGAAGTAGTGGCAGGACAGCTTATAGAGGCAGACCTTGACCTTGTTCTCGGTAATGATATTACATCGCCTGTGGCTATTCATGAAATGGATAAAATGACGGTAAATACAGTATTTGACAAGGATAAGATTGCTCTTGTTCCGGATCATTTTGTCCCAAATAAAGATATAAAGTCTGCCGAGCATTGCAAATGTGTAAGAGAATTTGCTGCAAAGCATGATATTACTAATTATTTTGAAGTAGGTCAGATGGGTATTGAGCATGCCCTGCTGCCTGAAAAGGGTCTGACGGTTGCCGGAGATGTTATAATCGGTGCAGATTCACATACATGTACATATGGCGCTCTCGGTGCATTTTCTACCGGAGTAGGTTCAACAGATATGGCTGCAGGTATGGCGACAGGAAAGGCATGGTTTAAAGTTCCGTCTGCCATTAAATTTGTTCTGACCGGAAAGCCGTCAAAGTGGGTAAGCGGTAAGGATGTTATTCTTCATATAATAGGTATGATAGGTGTTGACGGTGCGCTCTACAAGTCTATGGAGTTTGTGGGCGACGGTATCAAAAATCTTTCCATGGATGACAGATTTACCATCGCAAATATGGCTATTGAGGCAGGCGGAAAGAACGGTATATTCCCTGTCGATGATTTGGCTAAGGCGTATATGGATGAACATTCAAAGAGAAATTATGTTATATATGAGGCTGATGAGGATGCAGAATATTATTCCGTGTATGAGATAAAGCTTGATGAGCTTAAGCCTACCGTGGCATTCCCGCATCTTCCTGAAAATACAAAGACCATAGACGAGGTTGGTGATATTAAGATTGACCAGATAGTTATAGGTTCTTGTACAAACGGAAGAATTGATGACCTCAGAGTGGCTGCAAAGGTGCTTGAAGGAAGAAAGGTAGCAAAGGGACTCAGAGTTATCATCATACCTGCCACTCAGAAGATATATATGCAGGCTATGGAAGAGGGCCTTATAAAAACATTTATCGAAGCAGGTGCAGTAGTAAGTACACCGACATGCGGACCGTGTCTTGGCGGATATATGGGTATTCTTGCAAAGGGCGAGAGATGTGTATCTACAACTAACAGAAATTTTGTCGGACGTATGGGTCATGTAGAGTCAGAAATCTATCTTGCAAGCCCGGCAGTAGCTGCTGCAAGTGCCGTAACAGGAAAGATTTCAAGCCCAATAGAGTTAGGCTTATAAGGAGGATTCGTTTATGAAAGCAAACGGTAGAGTTTTTAAATTCGGAGACAATGTAGATACAGATGTTATAATACCGGCAAGATACCTCAATTCTTCAGACCCGGCAGAACTTGCCACACACTGTATGGAGGATATTGACAAGGATTTTGTGAAAAAGGTATCTAAGGGTGATATCATAGTGGCTGCAAAGAATTTTGGCTGCGGTTCGTCAAGAGAGCATGCACCTATAGCTATCAAGGCAGCCGGTGTAAGCTGTGTTATAGCTGAAACATTTGCCAGAATTTTTTACAGAAACGCTATCAATATAGGTCTTCCTATCATTGAGTGCAAGGAAGCATCAGAGGGCATTGACGAAGGCGATGAAGTAGAAATCGACTTTGACAGCGGTATCATTTACAATAAGACAAAGGGAACAAACTACAAAGGACAGCCTTTCCCTGAATTTATGCAGAAGATTATAGCTGCTGAAGGTCTTGTGAATTACATAAATCAGAAATAATTACGGAAACGCATTTTTTAGCTTTTTGGAAATCCTTATCTGCGTGTAAAGTGAGGCGTATTCGATGGCAGATAAGCCTTCTATGTAGTTTTCGGCATAATCTTTTTTGATTCCTTTTGAGCGGAGGTAATCAACAGCTTTGTTGTAGGCTGTTGCTGCCTCCGTTTCTGATTTGTAAGTACCTATGACGTAATTGCCGTTTATGTGTATTTTAGCCTTATAGAGAGTTCTGCCGTTTTTGACGTATTCATACACACCGTAGTACTTATTGATTATCTCTATATTCTTATATCTGTAATCGGTAGTATCACCGTTTACAAAGCGGTAATCCCTGCCGCATACGGCGTAATTGCGTATGCCGTAACGTGAAAGAATGTTTATCTGCATGCCGTAGTCATATACAAAAAGATAACCGCCTCTACGCATTATCTTGTGATTAGAGTAGTAAAAAAGGTCGTCGGCGTCAAACGTATAGTGCGTATCTTTATCTATATAATATAGAAAGAACTTTTTGAAAAGGTATATCGGCGTCTTGAAATACATTTTGTTATCTCTGAAATTTATAAGAGATACCCATTTGTCAAAACTAAGGTAGGAATCGGTCGTATAATCCTTTAATGATATATCACTGTCAAGAATGGTGCGGGCAGCTTCATAGGCTTTAGAAGCGCAAAAATCTGAAGGAAAACTTCCAAGACTTATGTGTTTCCCGAGATATGTCACGGACGCTCTGTAATATTCAGAGCCGTCTTTTTTATATGCTTTATAAACACCGGTTGGCAGAGTCAACATTTTCACCTCTTTTGGCTGTAAAATTTACTATATTCAGTATATCATTTTGTAGAATAAAATCCAAGCCGAAAAATGTAAGAAATGATTTCTCTTACATTTTTTCTTCTGAAATCCCAAATAATGAGCAAAAATGTATTCAAAAGGGAGAGAAAAATCCATTATAAAGCAAGAATTTGAAGCCAAGTGGGGGAAAAAGATTGTATTAAAAAAACAAAATTGATGAATAATTATTTAAAAGAGAAAGTTTCAATTCGCAAAATGCACAAAAAAGTTGGATATATAAGACCAAAAACCGTCAAAATAACGGAAGCAAAAAAGCTCCTTTCGTAAAATTAGGAAAAAAACAACAAAAATGGAGAGTTTTGTTGACAAATCCTCCAACCAGACAATATAATCCAACGTGTTAAGCAAATTTTACAAAGAGAGGTTTTATATGCTAAAAATACGCTCATATCTCCAAAGGGTTCAAAACGTATTTACCTTTATAGACACTCTTGGCAGAATTGCAAAAAGAACAACGGTTGTTGCCGTTGCAGGTGCGGTGGTTGTTACATCAGTTACCATATCTGTTAAGAATGTAAAAGGTGCAGCAAAGGCAGAAATCGCTTCTGAAAATGTTTATGCAGCAAGCGATGATACTAGAGATGAGACCGAAATAGATGTCAATATATTTAATATTGCATTGCCAGAAAATGAAGCTGATACGTTAGAAAAAAGTTCGATTGTGGAGGAGGTTTTCCTGACGGCAAACGCCGGAGATTCCCTCGATATTGAATTTACAAATGTAAAAAAGGAACCTGAACCTGTGATCAGTCAAGTAAAGACAAATACGGTTGCGGCACCTATTTACACATCAAAGGTAGTAAACTATACTGAAGAAGACTATCAGGCACTTTGCAGGATAGTTGAGGCAGAGGCTACAGGATGCGATATTATCGGAAAGATATTGGTGGCAAATGTGGTTATTAACCGTGTTAATAGTCCAAGATTTGCAAATACAATAACGGACGTTATATTTTCGCCAAGGCAGTTTTCACCTATATCAGACGGAAGATATTATACAGTAACCGTTTCACAGTCCACGATAGAGGCTGTGGACAGAGCTTTGGACGGTGAGGATTACTCACAGGGTGCTCTGTATTTTGCGGCAACGTACTGCGTTGAACGCGGTAATTGCTGGGCAGCAAATCATATGAGAACATTGTTTGAACACGACGGACACGTTTTCTTTGCCCCATAGGAGATTTAAAAGATATCACATTTCTTTAAAGTGTGGTATCTTTTTTTGCGGAAATTTCTTGTATACAAGGATAACTTGTGTTATAATGTAACAAAAATTCACGAAGGTGGTTCAGAAAATGGAATTATTATATAAGAGTACTAGAAATTCTGATTGCAAGGTTACGGCTTCACAGGCTATATTAAAAGGACTTGCGGATGACGGCGGACTGTTTGTGCCTACATTTATTCCAAAGCTTGACGTTACTGTTGAAGAGCTTACAAAGATGGATTATAAAGAAGTGGCTTATACTGTTATGAAGCAGTTTCTCACTGATTTTACGGAGGAAGAGCTTAAGAAATGTATTGAAAATGCTTATGACAGCAAGTTCGATACTGACGAGATAGCACCTCTTGTAAAGGCTGATGGCGCATATTATCTTGAACTGTTCCACGGAGCAACCATTGCATTTAAGGATATGGCTCTTTCAATACTGCCTCATCTTCTCACTACGGCAGCTAAAAAGAATAATGTAAAGAATGATATTGTTATTCTTACTGCCACATCAGGAGATACGGGAAAGGCAGCACTTTCAGGCTTTGCAGATGTACAAGGAACTAAGATTATAGTATTTTATCCTAAGGACGGCGTAAGCCCTATTCAGGAAAAGCAGATGGTTACACAAAAGGGCGACAATACATATGTAGTTGCCATTAAAGGCAATTTTGATGATGCTCAGACAGGCGTTAAGAATATATTCGGCGACAAGGAGTTCGGAAAGCTTATGGATGAGAAAGGTTTTCAGTTCTCATCAGCCAACTCTATCAACATAGGACGTCTTGTACCACAGATTGTATACTATGTATATGCATATTCAAGACTTCTTCTTAATGAAGAGATAGCTTTGGGCGAAAAGATAAATGTAGTTGTTCCTACCGGAAACTTTGGAAATATCCTGGCGGCTTTTTATGCTAAGAATATGGGTCTTCCTATTGGAAAGCTTATCTGTGCGTCAAATGACAACAAGGTGCTTTATGATTTCTTTGCTACCGGAACATATGACAGAAACAGAGAGTTTATCCTCACAATGTCTCCATCTATGGATATTCTTATTTCAAGCAATCTTGAAAGACTTATATATTTCATTGCCGGTCAGGATTCAGAGAAGAATGCTAAGCTTATGAATGAGCTTAAGACAACAGGAAAATATTCTATAACAGATGATATGAAGGCTGCCCTTACGGATTTCTACGGAAATTATGCAAAGGAGGCAGAAACAGCAAAGGTTATTAAGGATATATATGACAATACAGGATACATTATTGATACGCATACAGCGGTTGCCGCTACCGTATACAAGAAGTATGTAAAGGAGACAGGCGATACCACAAAGACTGTTATAGCGTCTACGGCAAGCCCATATAAGTTTACAAGAAGCGTAATGACATCTATCGATGAAAAGTATGGCACATGGGGAGATTTCGACCTTGTGGACGAGCTTAGCAAGCTGTCAAACGTGCCTGTTCCAAATGCAATCGAAGAAATCAGAACCGCGAAGGTACTTCACGATACTGTTTGCGAAGCAGATGAGATGAAGGATACCGTAAAGAAAATATTAGGCATATAGTGAATCATAGGCATGCCTTATTTAAGGCATGGCGTAAGTCACGGGTGTTTTGTGCCGAATAATGAAATATAAGACTGCCGCAGGATAAAAGTTTCCTTGCGGCTGTTTTGCTTTGCGGTAAGTTTTTCGGAAACTTTTCCGTCCTAAGATTTACTTGTAATTTATGGCAGGGTATTGTATAATTTATAGGTAAACCAAAACATATGTTTAGGACTAATACACAGAAAGTAGGTACAGTTAATGGCAGATAAGTATGATGCTACCAGTATATCCATTCTGGAGGGGCTTGAGGCGGTAAGAAAAAGACCCGGAATGTATATTGGAAGTGTATCCACAAGAGGACTTAATCATCTTATTTACGAGATTACGGATAATTCAGTTGATGAACATTTGGCAGGACACTGCTCAAAGATAGATGTCATACTGGGCAAAGACGGAACGGCAACGATAGTGGATAACGGTCGAGGTATCCCTGTCGGAATCCATCCAAAGGCAGGTATTCCTGCCGTAGAGGTGGTATTTACGGTATTACACGCGGGCGGTAAATTCGGCGACGGAGGCTACAAAATATCAGGTGGACTTCACGGAGTCGGAGCGTCGGTTGTCAACGCACTTTCCACATGGCTTGAGGTTACGATAAAGGTTGACGGCATAGTTTATATGCAAAGATACGAGAGAGGAAAGGTAATGTATCCTCTTAAACAGATAGGTACATGCCGCAAGTCCGATACAGGTACAAGCATTACATTTCTGCCTGACCCTGAGATATTTGAAAAGACAAAATTCAATGCAGAACTTGTAAAGAGCAGACTCCACGAGACTGCATATCTTAATCCGGAACTTACCATTAATTTTGAAGACAGGCGTGGAGATGTCATTGAAAAGGTTACCTTTTGCGAGCCGGACGGTATCAAGGCATATGTGCGTGACCTTAACAACGGCAAAGACAGCGTATGTGACATAGTATATTACAAGAGAGAATCACAGGGTATAGAGCTTGAGGTTGCATTTCAGTTTGTGGACGAGTTTCAGGAAAATATACTGGGATTTTGTAATAATATTTACACCCAGGAGGGCGGAACCCACATAACGGGCTTCAAGTCAAAATTTACGACCATTATAAACCAATACGCCAGGGAGCTTGGAATTCTTAAGGATAAGGATACAAACTTTACGGGACTTGATGTAAGAAACGGTATGACGGCTGTCATAGCCGTAAAGCATCCTGAGCCTCGCTTTGAAGGACAGACAAAGACAAAACTTGATAATCAGGACGCTGCAAAGGTGGTAGCAGAGGTATCGGGTGAAGAACTTGAGAGATACTTTGATAAGAATCTCGAGCAACTCAAAAATGTCATAGCCTGTGCCGAGAAATCAGCTAAGATAAGAAAGGCAGAGGAGAAGGCAAAGACCAATCTGTTGTCAAAGCCGAAGTTTTCATGTGACACCAACGGTAAGCTGGCTAACTGTGAGAGCAGAAATCCTGCCGAGTGCGAAGTCTTTATCGTAGAGGGTGATTCTGCGGGAGGCAGTGCAAAGACCGCCCGAAACAGACGTACGCAGGCTATACTTCCTATACGAGGAAAGATACTTAACGTAGAGAAGGCTTCCATAGACAAGGTTTTGGCAAATGCTGAGATTAAGACTATGATAACTGCGTTCGGATGCGGTTTTTCAGAAGGCTACGGAAATGATTTTGATATAAGTAAGCTCCGCTATGACAAGATTATCATAATGACGGATGCGGATGTTGACGGTGCTCATATCGCTACACTTTTGTTGACATTTTTTTATAGATTTATGCCTGAACTGATTCATCAGGGGCATGTGTATCTCGCTACTCCGCCTCTCTATAAGGTGGTGCCAAAGAAAGGCGAAGGAGAATATCTGTATGATGACAAGGCACTGGAAAAGTACAGGAGAACGCACAGTGAAGCCTTTACGCTTCAGCGCTACAAGGGACTTGGAGAAATGGATGCAGAGCAGTTGTGGGAAACTACTCTTGACCCTGCAACAAGAGTGCTTAAACAGGTTGAGATAGAGGATGCCAAGATGGCTTCAGATGTTACGAGTATGCTTATGGGCACAGATGTGCCGCCGAGACGACAGTTTATTCATGAGCATGCCAATGACGCACAGCTTGATATATAGAAAGGTTTTCGGAAGGTAGAATATGGCAGAACAAGTATTAAAAACGGAATATTCAGAATTGATGCAGAAGTCCTACATAGATTATTCTATGAGCGTTATCTGTGCCAGAGCCGTACCTGATGTAAGAGATGGCTTGAAGCCTGTTCAAAGAAGAGTTCTCTATGCAATGGATCAACTCGGACTTAACTACGATAAGCCGCACAGGAAGTCGGCACGTATCGTCGGCGAGGCTATGGGTAAATATCATCCTCATGGCGACAGCGCCATATATGAAACTCTTGTTGTTATGGAACAGGATTTTAAAAAAGGTATGGCTCTTGTGGACGGTCACGGAAACTTTGGTTCCATAGAGGGTGACAGCGCTGCGGCAATGCGATATACGGAGGCAAAGCTTAAAAAATTTACACAGGATGTGTATCTGGCTGACCTCGACAAGGGAGTAGTGGATTTTGTCCCTAATTTTGATGAAATGGAAAAGGAACCTTCTGTACTTCCCGTAAGAGTTCCTAATTTCCTTGTAAACGGTGCGGAGGGTATCGCGGTAGGTATGGTTACAAGCGTTCCTACACATAATCTCGGAGAAGTGATTGACGCCCAGATGGCATACCTTGACAATGAAAATATAACTACAGAAGAACTTATGAAGTATGTTCAGGGTCCCGATTTTCCGACGGGCGGCATAGTAATCAACAAAAGCGAACTTCTAAGTATCTATGAGACGGGCGTTGGCAAAATAAAGCTGCGAGGCAGAGTGGATTTTGAGCCGGGAACACGCAAGAGCGACAAGGACAAGCTGGTTATAAGTGAGATACCTTATACAATGATAGGCGCAAATATAGGAAAATTCATTTCCGACATAGTTGACCTTATCGAGACAAAGAAGCTTCCGGATATTACGGACGTTTCCAACGAATCTTCAAAAGAGGGCATAAGGATTGTTCTTGAGCTTAAGAAAAATGCTGATGTCGATAAGATAACAAACATTCTCTACAAAAAGACAAAGCTTGAGGATACCTTCGGAGTAAATATGCTTGCCATAGCTGACGGCAAGCCTGAGACTTTGGGACTTTGCGATGTCATAAGACATCACAGCAATTTCCTGATTGAAATTACTACAAGAAAGTACAATACACTTCTTCAAAAGGAACTTGAGAATAAAGAAATAAAAGAAGGTCTTATTGAGGCCTGCAATATGATAGACCTCATAATAGAGATTCTGCGTGGAAGCAAGAATTTAAAGCAGGCAAAGGCATGTCTTACAACGGGTGATACCACGGATATCACCTTTAAGTCCGAGATTTCCAAGATACAGGCAACAACCTTGAGATTTACGGAGAGACAGGCAAGTGCCATACTGGAACTCAGACTTTATAAGTTAATCGGTCTTGAAATCATGCAGCTTCAGAAGGAGTATGCCGATACAGTGGCTAAGATAGCCGAATACCGAAACATTCTTGAAAACCGAAAGGCTATGATAAGAACCGTTAAGCGCGACCTGGAGAAGATTAAAAAAGAATATGGAGTTGAGCGTAAGACCAAGATAGAGGACGGAGTTGCGGCAGTTTACGAGGAAGCTAAACCTGTGGAGCAGGAGGTTGTATTCCTTATGGACAGATTCGGCTATGCAAAGACTGTCGATGCTTCTTCTTACGAGCGCAATATGGACACCATTCATACCGAAAACAAATATGTAATCAGAATAATGAATACTGACAAGGTGTGTCTTTTTACGGACACGGGCAATATGCATCAGGTAAAGGTGTCAGATATTCCGTTCGTAAGATTTAAGGATAAAGGCACGCCTATTGACAATATAAGCAATTATAACAGTGCCGAAGAAAATATAATTTATCTTTGCAAGGCAAGCTCGCTTGGCGGCGAGAAGCTTTTGTTTATGTCCAATGCAGGTATGGCAAAACTCGTTGACAGCAGTGAGTTTGATGCAGCAAAGAAAACGATATCGGCTACGAAGTTAAATGAAGGCGACAGGCTGTTCGGAGTGTACAAGACAGATGCCTTTGTGCTTGAAGGCGACATTATAGAGAGCCATCAGCATATTATACTGCAGAGTGCAAAAGGATATATGCTCAAATTTGAACTAAAAGAAATACCTGAAAAGAAGAAGGGCGCAGTAGGCGTTCGAAGCATGAAGCTGGAAAATCAGGATGTAATAGACGAATTGTATCTTCTGTCAGAGGGTTCAGATGTTACCATAGAGCTGAACGGCAAAGAAATTTCGCTTGCAAAAATGAAGCTTGGACACAGAGACCAAAAGGGTACAAAAGTCAGAAAATAGAGAAATGTAACGGAGGAAAATCAGAAGATGGATTTTGAAGCAAATATGCAAAACGATAAAAACGAAAGCTTAAACGACAGCCCGGTAAATGCAGATAATTATGACAAATCCAATGTCAAACTGGAACAGCTTGGCTTTATGGAGCAGCTTGACAGAAACGTGCTTGTTGTATCAACAGAAGAGAATTTGGATGTAGATGGCATAATATATGTATGTGTTACACAGGAGTCTATGCTTAACATAGTAAATGAATTGGAGGCTAAAAGCGATGAAAGCTGTGTTTATGCGCAACTTCCTCTTGGAATGTTAATCAACAGTGCCATTAAAAATGAAAATGTGAGAGCCATGGTTATCAACGGACTTGCATCGATACCTCTTGTTATAGTCAAAGAAGATTTGCTTCCTATAAAAGACTGGGTAGAGAGTTTCTGCATTATGTATTCGGTAGTAAAGCATGGAATGCCTAACAAAAGGGCGTATGAACTGCTGAAAAATAAAATTGTATATATACTGGGAACCTTGCCAAGACCTGATATGAAAAAGGGCGAAACCTTCGGCTATGAAGTCGTAAAAAGAGAGGTTGAGGGAGAGGAATATGAGTCAATCAAATGTTTCCTCACGCCTGAGAGTGCCCGAAAATATAACAAAAACAACAAGCCTGTAACACCTGTTATGGTTCAGGTACTTCACGATTTCTTCGGAAATGTTATCATTGAACCTCACAGAAATTACTGGGTGGAGTTTAAGGATACAGACTGGCATAAGATAGAAATTTAGGACACATCAAAATGCCATTGCCTGAAAAGCAAGGAATTAAGATAATTCTGCAATATAAGAAAGAGGAAATACCGTGGCAGGAATAAGTGTTATAGTAGTATCCCTTCTGTTGATGTTCATTTTAGTAGCATCATTTATAGGATTTATACTCTTTTTGGTTTCAATGATACTGTTTTTGAAAAAGAAAAAAGTTCAAAGTGACGGAAAAATCAAGAGTAGGAAAAAGATAGCCATAATTATTTTGATAATCAGTCTGATTTTTCAAATTCCTTTGACTATTACTGTATCTGCGGTAGTAGTTGCCTCCGTAGTGCAAAAGCAGGAAGAAAAGGAAAAGATAGAAGCCATTGAAAATAAGGTTTATGCACAAAAAAATGAATGGAAAAAGGGCTTTGATTATAATGGCAGACATTTGGTTCCGGTAAACCTTTTCATAAATTCTGACAATTATCATTCACATGGTGACTCTAAAAACTTAGAGCCGGTGGGAGCTTTAGTATTTAAAAAATCCTATAATTATTACAACCTTTATGAGATTGATAATGACAGCGGATATAAAATATATTATGTATGGGTCGAATCCTTTGCCGGAGGAGAATATTATTCAAGAACTTTTGTGGATGAAAAAGACTATGATGCAGTTTTGGATTATTATGAAACGGCTGATTTTTCGGTAAGTGCATTGTGGAATTTTGCACCGGAAAATAGCGGCTTAAGAAATACATGGAAAGAATTAGATTTAAATATCCATGACAAACGTGATGAATTGATAAAAATGTCTCATGAGGTTCTGGATGATGTTTCTGACAAAAAGCAAACTAATCCTTTTCTTAATTACAACGGTATATCGTTTAAAATTAAGTCAGATGACAAGGTTTTTGCCATTGATTTATGGATATATATGAACGGAAATGAACTGATAGTATATTTGAATGACTATAAAGTTGAAGACGAAACAGTTGAAGAATATAAGGAAATGCTGTTCGACCTGCTCGATGATGCACAAAGCGAATTGTTGCGAATGCAATATAACTAAATGGTTGCATGAAATTGTTGAATTACTAAAAGAAGTAACTGTTCAGTTTACCAGGCTGAGGACAGTTACTTTTTTGCATTCAAATTGCAAAGCAATTCGCGAGTATTGCCCCTTTCTACTTAATCTCCTCTATGCCTGAAATGTCAGGGTCGATGACCATGGAATAATTCTGATGATATATTACAAAGCCGGGATTGGCGGCAGGAGGCTTTTTTAAGTTACGCCTTTCGGTGTAGTCAACCTCGACCTTTTCGTATCCCTTTGCCTTTGAGTAGCAGGCAGCGAGAGCGGCGGCTTCCTCGTAGGTGCGGTCAGGCAGTTCTTTGCCTTCGGTTTTTACTATGACGTGTGAACCGGGCATATCTTTAGCGTGAAACCACATATCCGCGCCGTTTGCAAACTTGAAGGTAAGCTCCTCGTTTTGAAGGTTATTTTTTCCGACATACATATGAAAACCGTCGGAAGAAATGTAATGAAACGGCTTGCTTGTGACGCGGGATTTTTCTTTGCTGTTCTTTCGTTTTATGATTCCGACCTGTGCAAGCTCGTCTTTAATCTCGGTCAAATCCTCCTCGTATACGGCTATATCAAGCGAATTTATTACGGTTTCGAGATAGTCGATTTCCTTTTTTGTTTCGGCCGTAAGAGAAGATAAAGCCTCAAAAGTTCTTTTGAGCTTGTTGTATCTGTCAAAATATTTCACGGAATTTTCTCTCGCACTTAGCGCTTTGTCAAGCGGAATTGTGATTTCCTCGTTAGTGTAGTAATTGAAAGCAGTGAGAGATGAAGCACCTTCCTCGACGTTGTATCCGTAGGTATTGATAAGTTCACCGTATATTCTGTACTTCTCTCTTTTTTCCGTGTCCTTTAGCTGCTTTAGCTGAAGGTCATACTTTTTGTAATCCCTGTCGAGAATGGTAGTTACAAGATGTCTTAAATCATAGGATTTCTGACGTATACGCGAAATGTTGTTTTTGGCAGAATAATACTGATGCAAAAGTTCGCTGACGGAAGCGTAATCCTGATGCTCGTATCCATCAAAAAGCACCAAAGGTACGCATGAAAATTCCACAGGCTCATTGTCTTTGAAATATATGACGGGAGAAAAATGATTATCCCGAACATCCTCCATAAACAGCCTGAATGTGTTGAAAAGATGAAGCTGTTCATTGTCTGACATAAGATTTGCGTTGGTGTCAGAATCTATGCCTGAAAGAAGACATATATTTTCGGCGATTACCGGGCTTATGCCTGTAAGGCTTGTGTAGATAGCTTTGGCAAGATTCATGGGCTTAGAATATACAAGTGCCTTAAATGCTTCAAATGTAGTGTCAAGGGGATTGAGCTTTTCGACTGTTTCCGGTATAAAATAGCTTCGTCCCGGAAGAACCTCCCTTACGGAACTTACATTTGCTGAAATGTGCTTTATGCTGTCTATGATTGTATTTTTATCGTCTGTGAAAATGATGTTGCTGTATTTGCCCATAAGCTCCACGATGAGATGCTTTTGGCATAAATCACCCATCTCGTCAAGGTGTTCTATCGTAAAGTCAATAACACGTTCAAGGCTTGGCTGTGTTATCGAGATAATGCGTCCGTTGTTAAGATGCTTCCTTAAAAGCATGCAGAAATTCGGTGCGGTAACGGGACTCATTTTGCTTTCGGAAGTGATGTATATGAGAGGAAGCGAAGGGTTGACGGATATGAGAAGCCTGTACTGGTCGCCGTTTTTGACGGTTATAAAAAGTTCGTCATTTTCAGTCTGGGCAATCTTATAAAGCCTGCCGCCAACAAGAAGGCTGCTTAACTCTTTTGTGATATTTCTTACAGTGATTCCGTCGAATGCCATTTAATACACGGTCCTTTCGTTTCAGCTTTTTGAAACATTATATCAGAAAATACTATAAAAGGGCAAGTTATACTTGCGAATTGGCAAAAATGTGCGTATAATAGTGTAGACAAAACAATTTGGAGGGCAAGCATGATAAAGAGCATGACAGGTTTCGGGCGTCATGAGTATACGGACGAGACCATGAAAATTACGGTAGAACTTAAATCTGTTAATCACAGATATTTGGAAACAGCTATCAAGATGCCCAAGCAGCTCAATTTCTTTGAAGTAGGCATAAGGAATGAACTTAAGCGCTACATTCAAAGGGGCAAGGTAGATGTCTATATTACATACGAGGATTTACAGGCTGACAGGCTGTGTCTTAAATACAACGAAGATTTAGCGTGTGAGTATATGAGCATCATTGAAAAGATGTCAGAAAAGTTTGGAATAACAAATGATGTAAATGTATCGTCGCTGTCACGTTATCCTGAAGTTATCACTATGGAAAATGTGTCCGTGGATGAGGAAGAATTGTGGCATAAGCTCTCGGAATGTATTGACAAAGCGTGTGAGAAATTTGTGGATACAAGGGTCAGGGAAGGTGAACACTTAAAAACTGACCTTATGGATAAACTTGACAATATGCTTAAAATGGTGGATTTTGTGGAACAGAGAAGTCCGGAAATCGTCAAGGAATACCGAAAGAAAATTGAGGACAAGGTTTCAGAGCTTTTGGCTGATTCTTCCATAGATGATTCAAGAATTGCCACTGAGGTGGTGCTGTTTGCGGACAAGATATGCGTTGACGAGGAAACGGTAAGGCTTAGAAGTCACATAAAGGGTATGAAGGAAGTACTCCTTGAAGGCGGAAGCGTAGGAAGAAAGCTTGATTTTATAGCTCAGGAGATGAACAGAGAAGCCAACACGATTTTATCCAAGGCAAATGATCTTGAGATTACAAATGTTGCCATTGACTTAAAGACTGAGATAGAAAAGGTAAGAGAACAGATACAGAACATAGAGTAGTACCGCTTCTTTAATTGAAAAGTGCAGAAGCGTGAGGCTTCTTGGAATGGA
Source organism: uncultured Eubacterium sp. (assembly GCA_945920185.1). Classification (GTDB taxonomy): domain Bacteria; phylum Bacillota; class Clostridia; order Lachnospirales; family Lachnospiraceae; genus CAMEJP01. The sequence continues at coordinate 45,600 of CAMEJP010000006.1, forward strand.
GATTATTATGATGGTAAATGTCGGCTTTGGAAATGTGGTGAATACCGATAAGATAATAGCTGTTATTGCGGCAGATTCGGCGCCGTCAAAGCGAATGATACAGAAAGCCAGGGAAGAGAACAGAGTCATAGATGCCACTCAGGGCAGAAAGACTCAGAGCATACTGATATCTGACAGCAATCATATTATTTTGTCTGCATTTTTGCCGGAAACCATTCTTGGACGTATGGAAAACAGAGATAAAATATTTGTGGAGGAATAACAAGATGACACAGCAAGGAACACTGATAGTACTGTCAGGTTTTTCAGGTGCGGGCAAGGGTACGGTTGTCAAAGAGCTTTTAAGCAGGTATGACAATTACGCATTGTCTGTATCAGCCACCACAAGAAAACCGCGTGAAGGTGAAGTGGACGGCAGAGAGTATTTTTTCAAGAGCAGAGAAGAATTTCTTCAGATGATTGAAAAAAATATGTTGATTGAATACGCAGAATATGTTAATAATTATTATGGTACTCCAAAAGAGTATGTAATTAAGCAACTTGAAGCAGGAAAGAATATTATTCTTGAAATTGAAATTCAGGGTGCTTTGAACATAAAGAAGCAGTTTCCTGATGCGATACTTATGTTTATCACTCCGCCTGACGGAAGAGAGCTTGAGAAAAGGCTTTACGGACGTGGAACGGAGGATGACGCCACAGTCAGGGCAAGACTTAAGCGTGCATATGAGGAAGCAGATTATGCAGGCAGCTATGATTACATAGTGGTAAATGATGACTTGGACGAGTGCGTCAGTACAATCAATTCAATAATTGAAAGTGAGAAGTATAGAGCTTCCAAAAAATTATCATTAATTCAGAATATCAAAAAAGACCTTGAAAGGTTCAATTAGAAAGGAGATTTTTATGTTACATCCATCATACACGGATTTAATGGAAATTGTAAACAGTGATGTAGAGGAGGGCGAAGAGCCGGTAGTTAACAGCCGTTACTCTATCGTTATGGCAACAGCAAAAAGAGCAAGACAGATAATCGGAGGCAGCGAGCCTATGGTAGACGGCGTTACAAGCAAGAAGCCTCTCTCATATGCCGTTGAAGAACTTTACGAGTCAAAGATTAAGATACTCGGTGATGAGGAAAAGTCAGAAGAGGAAGTACAGGAACAGGAATAGGTTTGGAATGACTGTGATATGTCTTTCCGACAAAATTATATGATTAAAAAAGTCTGAAACGCTATGTTTCGGACTTTTTTGAGTGTGTAACTTTTTATGTAAGTCAGTACCATCAGCTAAGCCGGCACTACTGACTATATGACACTGTTGAAATAAGGGATGTAAGTTAATGAATCTCTGTATTGACTTTAGTACAACAAGATGATAATATATGCGTATGGAAGATATTCTAAATATTAAGGAGATTTGCGTATGAGAAGATACAGATTTTTGGTAATGATAAGCCTTTTGCTTGTGCTTATCACAGGGTGCAGTAAAAATTATGCTGATGATACGATTATGAATAATTCAGAAGAAAAGACAACGATTTCTTTTGGTGAGGTCAATTTTGACAGCAGCAAAAATCCATACTATTCAGAAAGTGAAGATATTGTAATAGCGGAAAATGGATACTATTTCAAGGATACTTCGCTGAGAACAGAGGATATTATAAAAGAAAACAGTGATATAAAGTATGCATCTGATGTTAGGCCATGGTATTTTTATGATATAGCTTCAGGAGAGGTTACGCCTTTATGTTCTATAGTTGACTGTAAGCATAACAATCCTGAAACCTGTGAAGCTTTTTTTGCGAATGTAGTAACCACATGCCAAAGGACTAATGGAACAACTTATGAAAATAAGGAAGGCGGGCGGCTTATATATTATAAAAAGAGATTGTATACCGTGGCATATGATGAACAAAGCGGATTAAGGCTTCTCTCATATGACTATAATGGAAATGATGTGCGCACGGAAGTTAAGGTGAGCGAGGACGGAAGATGGCAATTGTTCGGAAATGGCGATTGTTATTGGATACATAATAATAAACTGATAACCATAGTATTCAAATACGTACTGGCGGAACAGTCTTATGATATTAAAGCTTTTGTTATAAACCTTGACAATCAGAAAAAGCAGGAGATACTGATTGATAAAAAATATGGTGGAATATCATATTTTGCGACAAGCGTAAACATCAGGGAAAGCGAAGGAAATGTATACATTCATTATAATGACGGAGAAAATACGGATATTTTGAAGCTTGATGAAAATCTGAGTGAAGCTGTCAATATATTTTCATCAAAAGACGTCTTAAATAAGAGAACAAAAGTATATGATGAAGAAAAGGTAAAATTCAGAAATTTATATGTTTATGGAACAAAGGTATATTACCCGGTAGAAAAAACTGAAGATGAAGGGATCTATTATATAGAAATATATGATTATAAAGAATCTGAGTTTTCAAGACTTGAGCTTGATGAAAGAGTGGCCGGCGAAAAGTTAAATGCACCTTGTATTATGGTTGATGATAAATACATCTATATTAAAGAAAGCGGCTTTGCTGCCAATGGAAGCGGAACGCTTGGCGTGACACATAATGTATTCACGGAGGCACTCGAAAATAATGTTGATTTAAATTCTGACGTATTGACTGTTTATGAGGCTTCGACCTTAAGAAAAGTGTATCAAAAAGAATTTGAGGATACAATAAGACCTAACGACATGGACGCAAAAGAAGGCGCAGGCATAGGAAGAGGTGCCCTTGATTACGATTATAAACAGGGCAGAAAAGATTATGCCTTTTATGCTTATGAGGTCTATAATCTGAAGGTGATTGTAACTGCGTTTTGTGCAGTTGATGACAGATATATCATTATGTTTATGCCGCCGTATGGAGCAGTAGAAGGCATAGTTGATGAGAAGAAACTGAAGGATTTAGGTTGGAGTGAACTGACAAAGATACGGAAATCCGGTTATGTCATTCTCGATAAAAGGCTTATCGGAACAGGCAATGAGAAATGGCAGCTTATGTATAAAAAAGAGTGATAAAATAATACGGCTTATTTTGAGAACGGAAATTGTTTTACAAATAAAAAGAAAAATCCCGCACTCTTGTGCGGGACTTTGTCTACAATCTGAGGCTTTCTTCATACGAAGAAGGCCTTTTTTGCTAATCAGTCATTGTATTCTGTTAAACATACTGTCTGTCCCGCAGGAATAACAACCTTGTGCTTTGAGTTGATTGTAATCCATACGTCAGTGACGGTAGGGTTATACACATAGTCGAGATTTACCGTAAATTCAAGACGCTTAAAGGCTTCAAAATAATCTACAATCTCAATGTTTGTGGCATACCATATGTCATCTTTATCTGACATCATTTTACAGAAGTTTTCTATAAGTTCCCAGTTATTATCTCTTTCAAATTCATAACTGTGTCCCCATACATACATCATGTTAAAATACTGAGGTTTTGCAAGTGAGAGAAATTTTTCTCCCAACTCCATAATGCCGCCGTTGTGGTGGCAGGTAGGATTCCATTCGCAGAAATTCTCGGGAATATCGAAAGAATTTGTGCTTGTAATTGTTCGTGAATATTTTATACCGAGACTTGGAAGCAGTTCTACGATTTCCTTATTGTAGCTTCCGTTAGGGTACGACAAACCGTGAACCGGGAATTTCGTTATGCTTTCTATATAGCGCCTGTCGTCCATAATCTCTGTCACTATCTCTTCCTTAGGACATCTTGCGTAGGTAGGATGAGTTACCGTGTGGCAGGCAATCTCATGACCCTTGTATAATGTGAGCCACTCGTTTGACGGAATTCTTATATCGTTGTTAAGCAGACCGGAATTCATATGAAATGTGCCTCTGATTCCGTATCTGTTGAATATATCTACAAGCTGTCTGTCATACACTTTGCCGTCATCATAGCTCATAGTAAGAACCTTATGTTTTCCACCAGGAAATGCCATAAATACTTTCATAAAAACCTCTTTCCCAAAACATATGATATGTATTGTATACAAAATAGTCATATAATATTGAAAATTACTTGTAAGTATATTATAATATGATATGATATTTATTTCAACAAAAATATGATGCTGGAGGTAGCAACTGAATGGAATACGTTTTGAAAACCAAAGAGCTGACAAAGCGATTTGGTGGTAAATTGGCTGTATCTAATGTGGATATGCACATCAGAGAAGGCGAAGTGTACGGGCTTATCGGTGAGAACGGCGCAGGTAAGACTACCATTATGAGGATGGTTGCAGGACTTGCAAGCCAGACTAATGGCGAGATAGAACTGTTTGATTCAAGTGATTTGAATGCGGGCAGAAAAAGAATCGGCTGTGTTATCGAGAATCCTGCCATTTACGGTAATATGACCGCAAGAGAGAATATTGAGGTATTCAGAAGACTTGTGGGCGACAATCGTGAGAATATAGCTGAAGAGATACTTGAGACGGTCGGACTTGGCGATACCGGTAAAAAGAAAGCTAAGAATTTTTCGCTTGGTATGAAGCAGAGATTGAGCATAGGTATAGCACTTCTCGGAGACCCTGATTTTCTTATACTTGACGAACCTATAAACGGTCTTGACCCTACGGGTATTGCCGAGGTTCGTGACCTCATCACCAAGCTGAATGAAGAAAAGAAAAAGACCATTCTCATATCAAGCCATATTTTAGGAGAGCTGTTCAAAGTAGCCACTCATTTTGGCGTTATCAGAAAGGGCGAGCTTGTGGAACAGTTTTCGGTAGAGAAACTTCAACAAAGATGTAAGGACTGCCTGCATCTGGTTGTTGATGATGTGGAGAAGACAAAAGCAATATTGTTAAATGAATATGGAATGTCATCATATAAATCCATTGAAGGCAATGAAATAAAGGTGGAATGTAATGCTGATAACATTGCCCGGATAAATACAACCCTGTGTATGAACGGAGTGAATGTTTCTCACTTATCAATGACAGGCATAGATTTCGAGGAATACTTTATCGACCTTATGAAAGGAGAGAAACAATGAAGAATCTGATTAGTGCTGAATTTTATAAAATGACTAAGAGCAAATCTTTTATTGTATGTAATATTGTTGCATGCTTATCGGTATTATTGATTATAGCGTGTTGTCTTCTTATGGAATGGGCAATGAATATTATAGATGAAAATTATGAAGAACCTGATTCTACGGCATATGAAACTGAAGTGCCTGATTATATGGATGAATCAATAGAAGAAACGGCAGAAGAAGACGTTTATATGTTTGGAGTTTCAGAAGGCTCGATGAATGCACAGATGCAATTGCTGTCAGGTACATATGACGGAAAATTCATTCTGTCGCAGGCATTTTCTTTTACCAGCATACAGACTATAATTGCAATATTCATATCCATATTCATAGCCGGCGAGTTTTCAAACGGAACAATAAAAATGCAGGTATCACGCGGATATACCAGAAATAAAATATTTTTTGCCAAGATGATAGCAGGCAATTTCGCGGGATTATTTATGGCTGTCATTACCTGCATTGTCGCATTTGGAATCAGCTCTCTTATATGGGGAGTCAATAATCCTAAACTGGGTACGGCGGTAGAAGCTAAAGATATAGTGATGTTTTTTGTTATTCAGATTTTGCTTAATGCGGCAATTACTACAATGTTCATTTCTTTTTCTATGATTTTCAGAAATCTTGGTCTGGCAATAGCAATGTCTATTATTGTATGCAGTTGCGGAAGTATGGTTTTTATGGTAGCAGACGGCATTATATACCTGATATGTTCACTTGCGGATATCAGTATCAGAAAGCTTCCGTTTATGCCTTCTGAACTGTGGATTCTGACAACCATAGCCAATATGTCTAAATATTCTTTTAAAACGAAGGATATTATTATGTCATTAGGTGTTATGGCTGGATATGCAGGTATTTTTGGAGTGATAGGCAACAGAATTTTCAACAAAAAAGACATAAAATAACATAAGAATTATAATTTTGCCTCTGACATATACTTTATCAGTATGTGTCGGAGGCTTTTTTATGGGTAAAATCAAAAAGATAATTATATTTGTGCTTGTGTTTGTGATGATGTCAGGCAATATAACCGCATATGGCGGCGAAATGCAGTTGAATGCCATATCGGCGTGCCTTATTGACGCCACAAACGGGAGGGTACTTTATGAGAAAAACGGTTATGAAAAAAGAGCGGTTGCCAGCACCACAAAAATTATGACCTGCATACTTGCCATTGAAAATGCGGATTTGGAAAGAAAGGTTATATTTTCAAAATATGCGGCGGGGATGCCCGATGTACAGATGAATGCCAGAGAAGGTGAAGAGTACATTTTAAGAGATTTGCTTTATGCCATGATGCTTGAGTCCTACAATGACGTTGCCGTAGCAGTGGCAGAGAGCGTATCGGGAAATGTAAAGGATTTTGCCCTGCTTATGAATCAAAAAGCAAAAGAACTTGGTTGTGATGATACATATTTTATAACGCCGAACGGGCTTGACGCGGTTGATGAAAATGGCGTGGCAAATACTTCCACGGCGGTAGATATGGCAAGGATAGCTGCCTACGCCATAAAAAATGAAGAGTTTGTGCGGATTTCAACTACAAAGTGCTACAGCTTCTGCGAACTAAACGGAAAACGAAATGTGACGGTCAACAATAAAGACGCATTTTTAAATCAGATGGAGGGAGCAATAGGCGTAAAGACAGGCTTTACGGGAAAGGCAGGATATTGCTTCGTGGGAGCTTTAAAAAAGGACGGAAAAGTTCTTGTGAGCGTTGTACTTGCAAGCGGATGGCCGCCAAATAAAACCTATAAATGGAAAGACACGGCAGCACTTATGAACTATGGTCTCAGAAATTTTCAAAATAAGATAGTGTATGACGGTTATGAGGAATGCGGGAAAATAAAGGTTGTTGACGGAGTTAAACCTTCGGTTGATACATATGCAAAGGGACATGTTGAACTTCAGGTAGGAAACGAAGAAAAGGTTACGGTATATTACAATATGCTAAAGGAGCTTAAAGCTCCGGTAAAGAGCGGACAGACGGTCGGGCAGATAGAAATTTTTATTGACGATACGCTATACGAAACCATACCGATAAAAACTAAGGCTTCAGTAAAAAAGACTGATTTTTATTACTATTTTACGAAGGTGTGGAGCAGGTATTGTGGACAGAATAAAAAAAATCCATAATGCAAAGATTTTACTTGATATTTTGCCGAAAAGATTATACAATTAGTATCGGCATAATATGGAAAATATAAAAACGGAGGTCTAAGAAGATGAGCAATGCTACTCAAGGTTCAGCAAGTAATAGAATCAATATGTTACTTGATGACAACAGTTTTGTTGAAATCGGAGCCGGAGTTAAAGCCAGAGCCACTGATTTCAATATTCAAAAAAATTCAGCGTTATCTGACGGTGTAATTACAGGATACGGAGTTATCAATGACAATCTTGTTTATATCTATAGCCAGGATGCTTCAGTGATGAACGGTACTGTAGGAGAAATGCACGCAAAGAAGATTACAAAACTTTACGATTTGGCACTTAAGACAGGAGCACCTGTCATAGGACTTATCGATTGTTCAGGATTAAGATTGCAGGAGTCAACAGATGCACTTAACGGTTTTGGTGAGCT
>CAMEJP010000007.1 GCA_945920185.1 uncultured Eubacterium sp.
CGAACACTTCCCGATTGCGGACGTACTCTCTTGTAACGTTATCGATTTTTCCCATTTCTTCCTCCTTATTATGCGGTAAATTTAGCATTATGTCAAGCAAAAGTTCAAAATATACTTTTGTTTTCACCTATATAACGCTCTAAAAGGAAAAAACTGCCCGACAGGCGGACAGTTCATTAAAATCAGTGTAATATTTATCTATATATGAAGCATTAACACGCAAAAAATTTTCTTGCTTCTTCAAGGCTTTCTATATTTCCTATGTCGTGTCTTTTGCCCGGCATAATGTACGAATACACATCACATTTACCGCACAACCATGCAATAAACGAACCCGGAGCATCCACGTTACAGGATGGGTCTTTTATACCATCCATAACTTTAACAAGGTCGCTTCGTAAATATATATAAAACGGAGGCACAGCCCAATGACTGGCAGGATTCTGCGGCTTTTCAATCATGGAAATCACCCGTTCGTTATCATCTACCGTAGCCACACCCGTACGGCGAAGCTTCTCTACACTACTCTCATAATATCTCATAACGCAGGTAGCCTGCTTTGAATAAAAGAATTTTATAAATTCATTCAAAGAAAAATCCAATATATTGTCGCCTGCGATAACCATAGTATCATCATCAATATTGCATTGTTCTATGGCAAAAGCGATATCTCTTACCGCCCCAAGGCGATTGTCATTATCCGTAGAGCCGTCATCGATAACAGTTACCTTATCCGCATATTTAAGAGAAGTCTTCCATTCTGAGAAATGCTGAACAAATCTATGATTGCTGACTAATATATATTCATCTATCAGCCCCGTATCTTCCAAATCATCTAAGAGCCAATTAAGAATAGGTCTTCCACCTACATCAAGCAAAGGCTTTGGAAAATTCTCCGTCAAAGGATACAGGCGGGTTGCATATCCTGCAGCTAATACTATACATTTCATAACTCTACTCCTTCCGCCGTCTTACAAAAATGAATAGAAAATTTGTCCTTAAGATTAGGAAAACGCTTCAGATATGCCTCTGTTACAGAAGATACAATTGCTTCTTTTTTTTCAGGATTAACCAATGCCATAGAGCAACCGTTAAATCCGGCACCCGAAAATCTTCCGCCATAAATTCCATCTGTAGACTCCATAATATCCTGAAGAACCTTAAGCTCATCCGAACCTGTCTGATACAGATTTATTGAACTTCTGCCCGACTCAAACATAAGCTTTCCAAACTTTCTTATATCACCATTCCTCCATGCCTCTACTCCTTTCTTAACGCGTTGCTTTTCATCATAAAAATGTCTCGCACGGAGTTCCCAATTTGCCGGAAGTTTGTCCTTGTACTCACTATATATGCCATATGGCACATCACGAAGATATGTGTCTTCATATCTGCCATATTCCATGCCCGCAAATGCTTTCAAAGCATACGCTGCAGACTTACACTCATCCACACGCATATTGTATGCTGAACCGGCAAGTTTGCGCTCTAATCCGGAAAATATAATCATAATTTCAAACTCCGGCATATTAGGATTCATAGGTATATTTTCACAGGAATCATCCCTTGTGTCTAAAAACAGCAGTTTATCTTTCTTGCAATAGACTTCACAGCTCTGGTCAAGTTTGCCCACATTAACACCTATGTAGTTCCTCTCTTCCCAGATAGCAAGTTTAATCATTTCCTGACTTGTAATATGTATATCATTAACCTGACAAAGAGCATTAAGATATGTAAGTATAACCGATGCGGAAGATGATAAACCGCCAATCGGCAAAGTTCCCTCCAGAACGCCCTTTATGCCGTATTTCAAATCAAATTTTCGTGACAAAGTCAATGCCGCACCCTGTGCAAAATCTCCCCAGTTATATTGCCTTTCCGGCTCGTCTGCTATATTAAATGAAATATGTCCGGGAAAATTCCTGCTGTCAAGTTCTACCGAACCATCCTCTGTAGCTTCAAACTGTAATGTAACGCCTCTGTCTATGGCAAAGCCTGTCACAATTCCCAACTGATGGTCAACATGTGCCCCTAAAGGGCAAACTCTGTATGGTGTAAATATAGTCATCTTAATTCTTTCTCCTATGCACCTGTTTTAAAAGAACTTCTCTTATAAAGTAATCTTCAAAAGAAATGTTATGTGTTTTTATTATACCACATTTGCGGGTTCTGTAAAGAATATAAGTTTCCGCACGCTTACTTCTCACCGAAAATATTGAGTATTAAAAAAGTCCTCTGCCTTACGGCAAAAGACTTTTCTCTAAATAACTATGTCTTTTTCTTATTTTCTTTCCTAAGCTCCTTAATCAAGGCAGGACACATTGCTATCATAATAAATAAAAACGGCAACGACGCAGCAATAGAAATAGTCTGGAGCGGTTTTAAACTGCCTGCCGACAATAGTAAATAAGCAATCGCAGCTTCAATAATTCCCCAAACAATCTTTTTATACTTAGGTGGTTCCATATCTCCATTTGATGTCATCATACTTAAAGAATATGTAGCGGAATCTGCAGATGTAACAAAAAATATTGCTAACAGAGCAATTACCAAAACAGAAAGTAATCTGCTTAAAGGATATTTTTCAAACACAATAAATACCGCTGTTTCCGGAGAAGCTATCATATTTGCCAATTCCGTCAAGCTCCAGTTTCCGGATGCATCAAGTGCAAGCGTTCCAAATACCGAAAGCCAAAGAATAGTAAATACAGTCGGTGCAATGACCGCGCCGATAATAAATTCTCTAATTGTGCGTCCTTTAGAAATTCTAGCTATAAACATACCAACAAAAGGACACCATGCAATAAACCATGCATAATAAAACACTCTCCAGTTCATAATCCACGTGTTATCACCAAATGCATTTATCATACTTACATCGCCAAAAAAATTTTGAATATGCTGACCTGTACTGCTTACTAAAGTATTCAATATTGGAATACTTGGTCCAACAATAAATGCCAGTGCAAGGAGTATTAACGCAATCCAAGTGTTCACAGAAGATAAAATTTTTATACCTTTGTCAACACCACTTATAGCACTCGCAATAAACACGCATGTAATGATTACAATAATAATTAACCAAGTCTGATTATTGTTTGGAACATCTCCCAGATAGTTAAGTCCACCACATATCTGCGAAACGCCTAATCCCAAAGAAGTTGCCACTCCGGCAAATGTCACAACAACAGAGAAAATATCTATTACTTTACCAAACCATCCCCTTGTTGCTTTCTCTCCAATTAATGGTTCTAAAAGATTACTAATTAATGCGCTCTTTCCTTTTCTAAATTGAAAATATGCTAAACCTAAACCTACAATGGCAAAACATGCAAATTGAGTAATTCCCCAATGCAAAAAGCATGTTCTAATTGAAAACTCTGCTGCTTCAACTGTTCCTGCATTAATCCCCTCCGGTGGTGCCACATAATGTGATAATGGTTCTGCAATACTCCAGAATACCAATCCTATGCCTGTCGCACCACAGAACAGCATGGCAAACCAGCTAAAATTACTGTATTCTGGTTTGTCAGTGTCTTTACCCAACTTAATATTTCCCCATTTACTCATTGCAATGAATGCAAGAAAAATTATGAAACCAAATACACTCAAAACATATAGCCATCCAAAGTTGTTACTTACACTTGACATAATTGTTCCTGAAACAGCAGCTAACGTGTCATTGCAAACAAAACCATATATAATAACAAACAAAGCAATTGCCACTGATATAATAAAAACAGCTTGCTTCTTAAATAAATTCTTTACTTTAAACAAAATATCAATCCTTTCTTACTGAGATACGATATTGTACTCTTCTTTATAATGAATGATTTTATCAAAATCAAAATATCCCCAATCGGGAATAACTGTTTTTCTCGGAACCGTAGAACCGCTTGTTATGATACATCCTTTTCCGATTTTTACGCCTGTGGAAATCGTTGCTCTCGCACAGACAACAGTTCCGCTTCCTATATCTGTACCATCAGGAACAAACGCGGTCGGGTGAATCAATGTAGGAATAATAAAGCCCATGTCGCCGACTTTTTCCGTCCACTTTCGGCGCGTATCCTCATCCCCGACTGCCACGATTGCAACAGGATATTCGCTCAAAAAATCTTCTGCCTCACTCCATTTGCCAAGGACATCTTTTTTGGATATATCATCATCCAGAAAATTAATTTTAGAAAAAACTTTTATGCTTTTAGCTATTTCATACACATCTATTCCATGGCTTCCTGCGCCAAGTATTAATAAATTGAGTTCTTTAGGATGAGACATACGTTGAAGCTGATAGTCTCTCTTTTCTTTCGCTTCCTCATATGTTCTTCCGTAACAACAGCCATAATTAATTTTTCCTGATTCACTTCGACTTTTTATATATCGTGCTTCATATCTTCCGTCAGCACGCAATCGTATATTATCTCCTTTCTTCATCTACGAACACTTTCCTCCAATCTTACACGTGTTTTAAATGGTCAATAATGGTCATTTCATTCTTTGTCTTTCAACGCAATTATACATTTTTTTAGTAAATACGTCAAGAAATCATAAGTCAAAGCAAGCAAAATGACCACTATATAAGTGGTCTCAAACAATTATATAACATATTTTTATACCTTTACTCCTCCGTTGCTTTCACCTATATAACGCTCTAAAAGGAAAAAAGGGGACATTTTTTTGAAAAATTTTCAGAAAATCTTACATTTGCCGTGAGTTTTGTCTGAATAGCAAAAAACTGCCCGCTTTTGACATGCTCCCTTGTCGAACAGGCAGAGCATATAAAAAGCGGACAGTTCTGATATTTTAATTCGGATAAAGTTTAGTTTTCATCGTTCCAAAATCTTACAGTGCTTTGTCTTTTTTGCACTACTATTGAATTGCTTTCATAATTTCCCTTAATAATGGTGCCTGCGCCAAACACACAATGGTCGCCTATTACCGTACCCTTCAAAATGATGCAGCCGGCTCCGAACCAACAGCCCTCTCCGATAATAATTTTGTCGCTGGTAAAATTATCTTTTTCAATAATAGTATGTGCATTTTCCATATTGTGATCATGGTCAAACAACATCGAACCCGGTCCGAATTTACAATTGTTTCCGATGGTTATATTTGAATGACACGTTATTACACAGTTTGCATTAAAGAACACATTATCTCCCAACTGCAAGTTTCCACCGTTTCTTACAGTTATCTGCGTATTTCTTCTAAGCCCTATCTTATATCCAAATTTAACCGTAGCATCTTTCGAAAAATCAAAAACGCACAATGGGAAAATTAAGTTAGCCTTTGTAAATGTGAATTTGTGAGTATGAAATATTTTAATACAATAAAACCTAATCAATGCTTTCAAAGCGTACCAATATTTATACATTTGTAACGGTTCCCCCTATTCTCAATAAGCTTTTATGTTTGCTCATTTTTTTCATAATGAGAACCGGAATAACCAAATTACCTATAATAAATACATCAATACGTCTTATTAACAGTGCGAGGTAACCCCCCCCCCGTTAATAAATTCTAATAATTCTAAATTTTTATCAAAGTATGTCGTGTCATCTGTAACTTCATTACCGTTAGTATATCTCTTTATCGGAATACCACATTTTATATCTTTATCAGGATTTGCCAAAAACACAACCTTCTTTTTAAACGGCAGATTATCAAATGCCTCCAAATGCTCTCTGCTGCAGCGATTCATCTCAGAAAATTTTACTATCAGATTGTCATAATTGATACGTTCAAGACGACGCATCCACTTTTCATACGCTTCCTCTTTGGTTGCATAATGAAGAAACATAACCTCAATACTTCCGTTCAATAAACCTATCGGAATATTTTCCTGACCCTTCCTCTTTAAATCATCAGCATATTTAGACTCGGAGCAGTCAATAAATTGCAGCTGTGAGTTAAGATTATGCTCCAATTCAGACAAAAACTTAATGTACTCGTCTGCATAAAAGTATAAGCCAACCGTAGGAGAGGTATATGATAATCCAAAATGACGGTAAACATGACCGCCCCAGCAATTGTTTGAAATAATACTGAAATCAGTATTATTAAGCTTTCCGCGTCTGTAATTTGCCAATAATTTGTTGCTTGAACACTCATAAATCCACGCAATTTTGTCGGATGTAAAGCGTCTAATCATGGTTTTTTGCATATCAAACTCCTTTAGATTTTGATTAGTTACTCAAAGTCAACCGTTTGCTATTTTTCCTTCATGTAATCCAGCATAAACAACAGTCCGCACACTGTATACGATATAGCCGAAGCAATCGCCGCACCGTTATGTGTGTATATCGGGATTAAGAAATAATTCGCCACTATGTTAAATACACCCGAGCATGCCAGAAACAAAACAGCCTTTTTCTGTTTGCCGTCAGCAATATAAATAGGGTGTAGTATTTTAAAGAAAATCATAGAGATACTGCCGATAAAGAGTATCAATGTAGTTGCGTATGACGGAACATAATCCGCACCATACAACAGCTTTATTGCAAATTTTCCAAATACCGCAAAACCTATAACAATAATACCGGCTACAATAAAAGATACCCTGATTGCATTCAGAGCCGTCTTCTTTGAAAAATCCTTTTCAGTAGAATCACCGAAAATCACTTCCTTAAACGCATCCGGAATCAGTAAAAACATATTCGAGAAATTCACGGCAACACTATATAAGCCCAAATTATATTTGCCTGCCATATTCCGCAACATCAATGTGTCAACCTTATAATTGATTGAGATAAGCAAAACTGCAACCGTAGTGATAAGCGCAGTCGAATAAATATTTTTTATCTCAGACTTTAACATCGGCTGCTTAAAGCTAAACAGCTTATACTCTTTTATAAATGCGGAAATATTTATTAACTCATTAATTCCGTAGCAGATGAGAACATTTGTCAAAGAAAAGCTGTCGATTACAAAAAGAAACGCCAATAACAGCAGATAGACTATATTTGAAACAGTAACTATGGCATTTCTTTTTACACTGTCCTTAATTACCGCAAGCATCGTAAAATTCGCATTTGCAATGGACAATGCCGTCAATATAACTATCGCGTAACCGTTATCAGCGTTTACAAACTGAACTATAATCAGTCCTGCAATCAAAACCGTTATACTATGTGCCAAAGTAAGAATGACAAAAGTAGAATCAATCTTTTCTCCCATTTTCTTTTTAAATGTGGAATAAGTCTGACCCAGGCTAAAACATAATATGATATACAAAAGTTCAACAAGATTGATTATATATGTGTATTCGCCTTTAAGTTCTACTCCTAAGCCACGGTTGATGAAAATGGATACAAGCAAAGAAATACTTACTACAAGTATTTTACTGATAATCGCAAACCAATATCTTTTCTCTAATTTAAACAACATTTCTCTACTCCAATTACACCTTTGTCAGCTTTTTCCCTGCTACGGTTATCCTTATTTTCTGCAGAATATAGATTATAAAACTTCCAAAAAAGGCATACTTAATCATCGGGGAAATCAGATTTCCTATATCCGCACGTGTTACATAGATAAATATTGGAATCATATATATATATGCAACCATAAAATAGGCATTTTTATTAGCGTTCACATATAAAAGTCTCATTAAAATTCCCACAATGGCAAATACTATAATTATGCCTATAATGCCTCCGTTCATAAAGCCTTCTCCAACCAAAGTAAAGCCATATTGTGTGGCACTTCCCGGAAAAAATGTACCATTAAACCAGCGCTGATTTGAAAACTCCATATCAACAAAGCAACTGGCAAAATCATTCAGTAATGCAAAGCCTTTAAAATAGTCCTTTAAGCCGTTTTGTATAAGTATCTGAAGATTTCGGCTCGCAGAAATAAACTCACCATTCAAAAATTGATACAGCAGATTTTCCATTGAAAATTGTCCGAACTTGTTTCCTGTTAACAAATATAATTTGAATATGTGGGTCAGTGGAAAAATTACAACACCAATAGGAATCAACAGTAAAAAAAAGCTTTTACGAATCTTTCCAAATAATGACAAACAGACAAATCCTATCAAAATAATCTGAAACATATAGTTTCTTTCACCTGTTACAAGACTAAAAAGAATTACCGGTATCACCGTCTTTATTAGCCAGATAAACGATATCTTTAAATTGTTTTTCAATTTAATTATCATACAATACGCAAAGAGCATCAATATCATATAAACTGCTTTAAACGTAATATTAATAAACGCTCCGCCATTTTGCAGTATATCCGATTTACTTATAAAGCCTTTTGACAATATATATATAATGGCCGCAAGTGTTAACAATAACAGACAATTCAACGCAATCTCAACAGCGCTTAAATTGACATTTACCTTATTATTGTCTTTACCATTCGGCGTTAACTGTATTTTTTTTGTAGGTAAA
The DNA here is from genome assembly GCA_945920185.1 of uncultured Eubacterium sp. Classification (GTDB taxonomy): domain Bacteria; phylum Bacillota; class Clostridia; order Lachnospirales; family Lachnospiraceae; genus CAMEJP01. The sequence continues at coordinate 8,403 of CAMEJP010000007.1, forward strand.
ATTAACAGTATTACTGTAAGTGCAATAAGAGAATACCCGATATTCCATTTTGAATAACCGTACTTTGTCACATAACCCGTCATATAAAAAATAGTATACGAACATGAATATAAAGCAAAAAACGGTGGATACCAACACATCGGATGGTATATATCAAAATCGGCTATTGCACAGGAGCCAATAGTAACAAGTAACATAGAAGCAATATGCAAAATATACTGTCTTTCCCCGCTTGCTATAAATATCAGCCACGCACAAAAAATAACTGCATATAAACTTATTTTCTTTTTGCTAACCATTGGTCTTCTCCTTCCGCAACAACATACCAACTAACGAAAATCACTACTGATTATATCAAACAACTCTTTCCTTCTTTTATTTAAAACTGACTCCAGATATTGTTTGCTATGCTCAAAATTACTTTTGGCATAAGTTGATAAGTCACTCTCTAATATTCGTATAACTGCATCCACCACAGCATCAACTGATTTCGGTTTAAATATACATTCAGGTGCCATCAATTCGGGGATACCTGCCGTTTCTGCTCCCAAGCATGGGCAGGCATGACTCATGGCTTCAATCACAGCTCTTGGAAGCCCTTCCTGCAAACTAGGATGAATATATATATCAATTAAATCTAAGGTTTCATCTATCTGCTTTCTGTCTAACCTTCCAAGAAATATAACCCTGTCCTCTACTCCAGACTCTTTAGCTACTTCCTGTAAATATTGTCGGTCTCCTCCTCCTGCCAGATAGTACTTCACATCTATTCCTTTTTCCAGCAGCTTTGGTATGGCTTTTATCACATATTGCTGCCCCTTTGTCTTTGTATCCACATCTGCCGTAGTCATAAGTGAAACAGATTTATCGGCTTTTTGCTGTATTTTTTCCAGCCTTTCCTTCAGAACGCTTTCCTCTACATCCTTTAAGATTACATTAGAAGCACTGATAGAATGATTTTTGCAAGGATATTTACCCTGCAAAAATTTATCGGTAACATATATTGCATAATCCGCATTCTTCGTTACCGATTTCATTTTCTGAGTCATATATGGTGCCATTATCTTTCCGACCAGTCCATGATACCAGTATGAAGACCAGCCGTCACACATCAATTCAGCCAAATACTTCTTTTTACATTTCTTGGCATAGTCAGATGCTTTGTAAGCAATAATTGAAGGAAGCCTTCCGATGACTATATCGCATTCCTCAATTTTTTTAATCATATCCTTTTTATAATAACCAAACAGCGTAAACAAAAGATGATTAATCGGAATCAATTCTTCTATAAATTCTGCTTTTTTATAATCAAAAGGCACACTGTCAAGATATGAAACTCGTGAGCATAAAACTATTTTTCCTAAGTCCTCTGCATATCTGCTAAAAATTGTATACGCCTGCGGTGCCAAATAATATTCATTTTTATAAATGCCACAATGAAATTCCGTAGCTAAAAAGACTTTCATATGTACACCTCATAAATTCTATAATTTTCTCTCAGGAAGTACAAATTCCTTACCCATAGTGAAATCAAATGAATCCGGATTAAACTCTGTATATCCGCTTGCATTGTAAAATGTCAATTCTCCAAAAATAATTTGACCGTTTATATTATAAAAATCTACTCTTACATGTGGAAAATCCTGTGCCAGTTTCTCTGCGTATTCTAACATTAACTCATAATTTTCAGGTTTCTCAGGCTGTTCAAGCAGTGGTTTAAAATCCTTTCTGTATGCAGGAAGTAATTTAAAATCTCTATCACAAAATCCAAGAACACCCTCTTCAGGATGCTGAGAATAATTTTTCATAAAATACGAACAAAACACTTTACCGTTAAAGCAGAAAAACTTGTAGTCAGGCAAGTCACTTGTACTGTCAGGAAGAAGCATCTTTTCCGCAATTATCCTATGCTTTATTCCGTCATAACCCCATTCGCGTCCATAGCTTTTCCTATTAACAGGAGTGTCAAGCCATTTTTCAAGCGTACCTTTTATGCTTTCAAAATCAAATGTTGCTTTATCATGTACAAAAATTATTGAAGTTCCTCCGCTTCCCATAGTATCCTTTAAAACAAACTTATCCGGAAGTTCATCTAAGTTTATTTCTTCGATGGAATCATACACTCCATAACATTCATTCAAAATATTATCCAAACCTTTTTCTGTTACATATTGGCGCACATCATATTTATCGGAACACTTTTTCATCAATGGATCATGATAATACAGCTTGTACCATTGTACTTTTTCCGTATATCTTTCCGGCATCTTTAAATTAAGTTTACGTCCAAAAGTTAAATAATATTGAACCTTTAACATAACTTTATCCGGCACAAAATTCAGAATATTCAATAACTTCTGTCTAACCTCTCTGCTATTAAATATTTTTCTGTAATCTATCATGATTCTTCTCCTACCATTTATCATCAGGCAAACAAATCCATATATGTTTATTTACCCAAAATCCTTTCTATCTCTTCCAGATAAATATTTGTGACAATATCTCTGCTAAACTCAGCTTCCATCTTTCTTCTGGCGGCTCTGCCCATCTCCTCTTTATCAAAAAGAGGGAGGCTAATGAATTTCTCTACGGCTTCCACCAAAGAATCCACATCTTTGACTTTAAACAGATATCCTGTCTTTCCATCCTCTATTCCCTCTCTTACCCCGGGAATATCAGAACCTATGCAGGGTCTTCCCATAGCACTGTGTTCAAGCACTACATTCGTCATTCCTTCATAGTAGCTTGGATGAATGACGGCGTGGGCTGCCTCAATATACGGCTTCATATCCATTTGAACTCCGCCATACTCTATTATTCCTTTTTCTTCAAGCACAGCGACTTTCTGACGGTAAGCGTCATCATCATAATCGCCGTACAGAACAAATCTTACGTTAGGATACTTACTCTTAACTCTCTTTGCACACTCTAAAAGTTCATCAATACCTTTAATCTTCACAATTCTGGCAACATAGTTAAAGGTGATGATTTCGTCGCTCTTTGGATATTCACAAAAGGAAAACTGGTTAAGATTTACTCCTGAACCCGGCAAATCCCTGAAATGTACTTTATTTTTCAAAAGCCCATTCACAATATCCCTTTCGCCTTTATTCTGATACATCATACATGAAGCTTTTGACCATCCGATTTTATATAACAGCTTCATAAACTTATCGAAAATGCCTGCGGTTTCCATTAAGCCTGCATTGTTGACAATATACGGGATTTTCATTCTTCCGCAGACATATCCGCCATAGATTGACGGCTTTGACGTATATGTCAGAACCACGTCAGGACGCTCACTCTTTAATATTTTCTTATATGTTCTGATTAATTTCAAATCATTGAAAATATTTTTGCCTCTCCTGTCCATAGGGATATCTATAAACCGGCAGCCTCTTTTTGTAAAGTATTCCATCTTTTTTCCATAAGGACATACAAGAACCACATCATGTCCCATATCATGAAGTTTCAAAATCAGTTCGCTTCTGAAATTGTAAAAGTTGTTATCTTTGGGAGATATAAGCATTATCTTGCTCATAATAAAACCATCCTAGCCAAGTTTTTTCCAATTCCTAACCGCCTCTCTGAACGGTTCCGGATCATCAGCACTGTAATAGAAAGCACAGTTTGCTTCCTTAAAGTCGATAAGCCAGTCTGCTGCTTCAATCGTTCCTGCATCGACACGTTTTGCATAGTCAACAGGCTCAACCATCGCGGTGAAGCCGTCAGGAATAGCCTTATAATTACAATCGTCTATTGTTTTGCTCAACATAGATTCTGCCCAGAGAACAGGCAAAGGCATACCTGCCTTTGTAGAGGCATAGCTCCATGTTGAATTTCGGAAGTTGATTTCGCTGAAATAATAGTTATCGTCCTTGTCAATCAAAAATTCGATAGAATAAATACCTTCAAAGCCGATATCTGCCATCAGGCTCTCCAAAGACTTTTTCATCTCTTTATCCTTAACTTCCAAAACCGTCATATAAGGACTGTAATAGCCCGGAATAAGATAGTTGTAGACAGACGCTATGGCATGAAACATAACCTTGCCGTTGTCAGCACAGTAGCCGTCCAGACAGTACTCGTTCTTCTTTTCAATATATTTCTGTATAAGAACCTGCGGAGCTTCTATTTTTCCATACGCTTCCCTAAGTTCATCAGCCGAATGACAGATATGCACATCTGATTTCCAGCCGCCGACATTAGGTGAAATGGACTTTGTAATAATCGGATATTCCAAATCACCCGGAACCTCTCCATGATTGACAACCCGTGTTTCAAGAACCTTAAGCCCATGCCTCTTTGCCGCCTCAAGAATATTATTCTTATCCATATACTCCTCAATACGACCTTTTTTTCCTGCATTAAAGAATATGAATTTGCCTGTCAGCTCGTCATAATGTTCGTCAAGATAGCCTGTTGTCCTGTCGTCACAGGTAATAAGAAACGGAAGATTTTCCTTTTCATTTCCGTACTTTTCAAGAAGCAACTTATATCCTTCCTCAACTGACTCCACCTTATGACATTCTGACACATATTTACTTTTAGCGCCTAAGTCCATTCTGTGCTTAACAGCAATAAAAACGGGAGAAATTCCATTTTCCCCCAGACTTCTGATAACACCAAGCGGATTGTAGTGATCTAACGCAAACACAATAAATTTATGATTATTTATCACAGCCGTTCTCCTTATTTTTCTTCTCTATATACATTTTTTCCGCTGACAACAGTCTTTATGATTTGGAAAAAATATTTGACATCATTTGCAAATGAAAGGTTATCTATGTACTCTAAGTCCATATCAAACTGTAATTCCCGTGAAGCAGAAGCTCTGTAATCAATATCTACCGTACAAAAGAGTCCCGGCAGAATATCATGACGTCTGCAATATGCTTCGTTGCCCTCAAATTCTTCAAATTCAACAGGCAGTATCGGTCTTGGTCCGATAATCGCCATATCGCCCTTTAGTATATTGAACATCTGCGGAAGCTCATCAAGGCTTGTTCTTCGCAGCACGGCTCCTACCTTTGTAATACGCGCGTCATTTGAACTGTTGGCAATTCCGCCTATCTCGTAAGCGTGGTCTACCATTGTTCTGAATTTGTAGATTGTGAATATTTTTCTGTCCTTGCCCAAACGTTTCTGCTTAAAAATTACTGGACCTTTACTGTCCAAGCGTATCATAAGCCCGATAATAAGCATCGGAATTGCCAGGACAATTATTCCGATAAGCGCTATCGTAAAGTCGATTACCCGTTTTCCGAATTTCCTGTACATCTTATATTTCCTTATATTGTTCTTATATTCTTCTTAACACACATTCAAATGCTTCTGCGTACATACAGCCTGCCTGTGAGCCTCTGTACGCTGCAAGACCTTCAATACTTTCGTTGCTTCTTGGATGCGGATACGGACGCATAACGCCCTTGTATGCCGACAATGCCTCTATTTTAACCTGAAGTCCCTCTCTGCCAATCTCCACATAGCAGTTAGGAACAAAACGGCTTGCAGAGGCGTCAAGCGACCACTCCGTAGAAGACGGAACTTCCATATACCACATTTCCTTTAATGCAGGTATGCCGTCTTTTCGCTGGAACAGTCTTGCCGCAGCCTGCACAGCCCCCGATGTCATCATATGATCTATGTTGGTGTCTGAAGGATGATGAGTAATAATTGCATCTGCCTGAAAATCTTCAATACATTTTTCCACAAACTGCACCAGTTCAAGATGCGGAACGGTATTCATCTTAATGTTCGGGAAATCGGCAGCATATACCTTGTTCACTCCCATAATTCTCATGGCATTTGACTGGTCATCCTGCAGAGTGTCCGAAATATTTGCTCTTGCCGCAGCATGATTTGCCATGGTGGCTACTGCCACCTTATGACCCTGATTTACCAATTTATGTATGGTTGCGCCTGCACCTAAAACCTCGTCATCCGGATGCGCAACAACTATCAGATAATTCATGGTTACCTCCATTACTAAAACTCGTATTTACCGCGTACCTACGCAGGATGGTACGTACTCACTATCTCCTGCACGCAGTCTCTTATCTTGCCGTCCTTGTTCTTGTATGCCATTTCCATAAGTGTGGCAAGCTGCTTTAAGAACACATCCGTATCAAACGGAATAGGGCAGCCGATGTGAATAAGCTCGTTTTCGGTCTTCTTAAGACCTTCCTCAGCCATCAGCTTTTCTTCATAGAGCTTTTCACCCGGACGCAGTCCCACATACTCTATCTTTATGTCCACGTCAGGCTTGTAGCCGGAGAGCTTTATGAGATTTCTTGCAAGAGTGTCTATTTTTACAGGCTCGCCCATATCAAGCACGAATATCTCACCGCCGTGTGCGTATGTGCCTGCCTGAAGCACGAGGCTTACAGCCTCCGGAATTGTCATAAAGTACCTGATGATGTCAGGATGCGTCACGGTGACAGGACCGCCTGCTGCAATCTGCTTTTTGAACAGAGGGATTACCGAGCCGTTGCTTCCGAGCACATTCCCGAAACGTACTGCAACAAACTCTGTCTTTGACTCGCTGATTCGCTTTGTTACTTTTTCGTCCACAAGTCCTTCGCCAAGCCAATGTGTAAAGAGCTGCGGAAGCTCGTCAGCCTTTCCTGCTTTTATCTTTGCGTCAAAAGCCTGAATGACCATCTCACACAGTCTTTTGGAAGCACCCATAATGTTTGTCGGATTTACCGCCTTATCGGTGCTTATAAGTACAAAACGCTTACAGCCGTTGGCTGCGGCGGCAAATGCCGTCTTATACGTTCCTATGGCATTGTTCTTTATCGCCTCGCACGGGCTGTCCTCCATAAGCGGTACATGCTTATGCGCTGCGGCATGGTATACTATGTCAGGTCTGTATATTTCAAATATCTGGAATATTTTTCTGCTGTCCCTGACAGAACCGATAATTACTTTCAAATCAAGGTTTGGATACTTCTTCTTTAACTCCTGTTGTATGTCATAGGCGTTATTTTCATATACTTCAAAAACAATGAGCTGCTTTGGGTTATGTGCCGCAATCTGGCGGCAAAGCTCTGAGCCTATCGAACCTCCGCCGCCTGTGACAAGAATAACCTTGCCCTGAATGGCTGCAAAGATTTCATCCATATTTACTTTGATTGATTCTCTGCCAAGAAGGTCCTCGATGGCTACCTCCTTCATATTGCTGACCTTTACTTCGCCGGAGTAAAGCTGATACATACCCGGAAGGTCAAGAAGCTCGCAACCCACTTCCTTGCAGATGTTAAGAATCTCTCTTTTTTGTACGGCAGTCGAACTCGGAATAGCCACATATATTTTCTCTACCTGATATTTTGCTGCATTTGCAAGAATGTCGTCACGTCCGCCCACGATAGGAATACCATCTATGTAACGTCCCCATTTGTTTGAATTGTCATCGATGATACAGCACACCTTTTCATTTGTCTGTTTCGATGCCTTTATGTCACGTATTATCATCTGTCCTGCCAGACCTGCACCAATCAGCATGACGGGCTTTGCGTACTTTCCTGCTTCGTCCCTGCTTCCTCTTAGCAAAAGGACAAACCGATAGGCAAATCTTATTCCGAGCACGAAAATGAACTGGAAAACAGCTCCAAACATATAGTAAGAAATTGGCATTCTCCTATAAAAAACGGTTATTGCCACTGTATGGAAAATTACCGTAACCGCTGTCGCCGCACTCACCCTGCAAAGCTCATTGTAGCTTGCAAAGCGCCATATGCTGTTATAGAGTTTGAAATTCCAGAATATAATAATACACACTGACATGTATATGGGTATAAATTTCAAAAATGCGTCGCCGTAAGCATCAGGTATCGCTTGATAACGGCAGTCGAATCTTACCCACAATGCCAAAAAATAAGACACAGCAACGGCTGCCATGTCGTACAATACTAAATATGCTGTTACTATCTGCCAATGCTTTAATCGGCGTTTCTTACATTTTTTTTCTTTTACATTATCTGATGCCTGCTCCTGCATCTTTCTTCACTCCTGGTACTTCTTTTTTCATTATCCCTTGGGATTTCGTACTTCTACAATCTCCAGTCCGATTTCCACCCGCTGAATCCGCCCGAACATTTCAAGCTCCACCCATGCCTTTCTCTTGTGTCTGTCGATTTTTCGGATATATCCTTCCATCCCCATAAGAGGTCCCCCAGTTACAATTACTTGCTCGCCCTCTATAATTCCCGTAGACATCTCTACGATGGCTTCATCTTCTGTTTTTGTAATAAAACGCTGCAATAACCTCTCTTCCTTGGAGGTTATGGGTACAATATCATCACCGACTCCAAGGAGCTTTGTCATTCCTTTTATACCTTTCAATGCAATGAATAAAGCCTTTACGTCCTTTATCACCAAAAACACATAACCCGGAAATAGTATCCTGTTTCTTTTTATGCGCACGCCATTTACTTTTCTGCTTTCCTCATAGTAAGGCACAAAGCAGTCCTGCAAAATATCCGAGCTGATGTTTTGCTTACACTGGGCACATATATTTGCTTCTTTTCTGGTATTTACCTGAATAACATACCACAAGATTCAACATTCCTCTCTTTTTGGGTAGGCTTCGCCATTTTGGCTCTTTTAAAGAGTCAAACCCACACAGCACTTTATTACATCCGACACACGAAAACGCGGCGAAGCGACGATTTCCATATGTTGAAATTTGTCATTTAAAATCATTTTTGATTCTACCACTATTTGCATTAATTGTCAATGTCGGCAAGGCTTCCAAATACAGGAACAAATATTTTTACCGTAGCACTGACCATATTACTTCCTTTGCGGCATTTATGCTGTCCTGGTCAGGAAGCACAACGCTTAAATCCCAGCCCTGCATTGAGAAACATTCTCTTGTTCCTCCGCTTCCTCCTACAGACTGTCTTGTGATGGTCCATTTTGCACCGTCGTTAAGTTGCATCTTTACCATGGATGTAATCTCGTCCATAGTCATATTTGTCTGAACGCAGTCTGACAGGGTGTTTACAAGATTGAGGAAGTTAGGGAGTACCGCAGGAGATATACATTTATTAATCATTGCCTCTATGAGAGCCATCTGATTTCTTCCGCGCTGATGGTCTCCTGCCGCAAAAGCGTATCTCTCACGCGCAAAGTATAATGCCTGAGTTCCGGAGGTTATCGTGTTGTATCCCTGAACAAAATTGTAACCGCCTGAACTGAATTCATAGTCTGAGTACACTTCAAAACTTCCCAGTGCATTTACTATATTCACGAAGGAAGTGAAATTTATTCTTGCATAGTAATCTATGCTTACGCCGTATATGTTTTCTATGGTTGCAACGCTCGTCCACACGCCGTAATTGCCTGCGTGCGTAAGCTTATCCCTCCAATCTCCGTACGTTACGCCCGGAATAGGCACATAGTAGTCACGAGGCGTATTTGTAAGGACTATCTGCTTGGTCTTTGGATTGACCGTAACAAGTATGTTTACATCGCTTCGGCTTCTGCCTGCAAGGCTTCCGTAAGCGTCAATTCCTGAAATCAGTATGTTAAAACACCGGTCGGTTATAGGTCCTTTGCTTGCGTTGTCAACGGTATTGTCACCGCCTATATATCCGCCTCCGCCCGGAGTATTAGGGTCCCTTGAAGGGTCATATACATATTCGGGATTGCTAAGGTCATCATTTTCTTTTCGGGTCTCTTCCTCTTTCGGAGGTTCCGTACCCGGTTCTTCCGTAGGTTTTGTGGAAGGTTCTTTGTCAGCATTTTCCTGCTTGTCTTCAATAAGCGTCCTTACCTCTATGCTCTCAATCACCCTAACACTGTCTGCATATGTATCTATTGCCTCTTCTATTATGCTGTCAAAGGAAGCGTTGTAGAGAATGGCATCCTCGCTGTCATTATAGAGTGCCTTGACAAGCTGACCCATTCCTTCGTATTCGTTCACTGAAAATGTTACTTTTCCTCTTGTCTCAAGCTCCTCTAAAGCCTTGTTGACAGCTTCGGCATTATTCATGCTCTTTACGACTCCCACATTTTTGCCTTTAAGGTCGGCTGCCTCATTAATCCCGCTGTCTTTCTTAACCACAAGAATATATGTATCCACGTCATAATTTTCTGTCGAAATGTTTTCGAGCATTTTCATGGCATGATGTCCGTAAAAGCATACTGCAATAAGCAGTGCGGACACAAGTACGGAAAGTACCTTTCCGGGTATGTGGGAATACCTAAACATATTGAGAAGGCAGGAAATAAGCACTGCTGCCGCAAGGCTTACCCCCAACATCACTACATACCTGTCCGGCAAAACTCCCATTTTCACTATATAGCAGAATGCTGCCACGCATATAAAAAGCTCGGCAGCAATGAATATACTGTCTGCAATCAGTCTCTTTTTTCGACCCTTATATGTGAGGCGTTCTATCACTTTGTTCATCACTTTTTCCTCCATTTGCTGCTTGTGTGCATCCTTAGCTGAGTGCTTTTGTGTAATAGAAAATCAGAAGAACTTTCCTAATTGCACAAAGACAGCCCGAAAACTCGGACTGTCCTTTAATTAGTAATTAGTCTAATGTGTATGGCATCAACGCAATATGTCTTGCACGCTTAACAGCTACTGTAAGAGCTCTCTGATGCTTTGCACAGTTACCTGTGATTCTTCTAGGAAGAATTTTGCCTCTCTCTGATACATATCTCTTAAGCTTGTTAACGTCCTTGTAATCGATTGTGTTATCCTTTGTTCCACAGAATACGCAAACTTTCTTTCTTCTGCGGATAGGTCTCTTCTTCATACCTGCGTCGCTTCTATCTGCTGCCTTGTCCTTTACGTTTGTACCTGGCATACCAATTTACCTCCTTTTTGGTCTAGTTAAATGGCAGTCCCTCGTCCTCAACGCTGTCAGGAATATTCATAAATCCATCTCCTGCTGCGTCCGGTGTAGGTCTGCTTGGTGTATAATCACCTGCTGATGAGTTAGCCTTACTCTCGGCAAACTCTGTTTCATCAACGATAATATCGGTCGTATAGACTCTTACGCCGTCCTTATTTGTGTAGCTGCCGGTCTGAATCCTTCCCGTAACAACTATCTTTGTACCCTGGTGAAGATATCCCTCTGCGAAATCTGCTCCTCTTCCGAAGGCTACGCATGGAATAAAATCTGCAGTCTGCTGTCCGTTTCCGGAATTTCTGCTGCCTCTTCTGTCAACTGCCAGTGTATATCTGGCAATCTTCATGGAATCGTCACCGTTCTGTGATTGTCTAATCTCTGGGTCCCTTGTAAGTCTTCCCATAAGTATAACTTTGTTCATAGCTTTCTCTCCTATCTATATAACCTGTCAGGCTAATCGAACGAGTGCCAGAAACTTTCGAGTCTTACTCTTCGTCTAATCTTACGCACAAGAATCTCATAACATCTTCCATAATACGAACCATCTTCTCTACCTCTGCAGGGCAGCTTGAATCTGACTCGAACTGTATGAAATAGTAGAAGCCTTCCTTCTGGTGCTGAATCTCGTAAGCAAGTCTCTTCTTGCCAACTTCATCAACGTTAGTAACATTACCACCGAAACGAGTGATGTACTCTTTTACCTTCTCGATAGTGTTGTTTCTAGCTTCATCTTCGATTTTTGCACTAACAATAACTGTCATTTCATACTTGTTCATGCTGTATCGCACCTCCTTCTGGTCTTTTTGGCCCCTTTCGGAGCAAGGATTAAATAATATATCACGAATTGATATTTTATCATAGGGTTATCCAAAATGCAAGAAGTTTTTATGGTTATTTTTGAAAAAATGTGATAAAATGATGTCAAGGGTCAAACATGAGTAAGCAGCGGAGCAATTCGCAGGCATCATTTAAAACAGCGCCTCCGGGCAGAAAGGTAAGGACATATGGAAAATAAGTACGAAGAATTTGTATCTCTTATCAACAGCAGCAATAACATTGTGTTCTTTGGCGGTGCAGGCGTGTCGACCGAAAGCGGCATACCTGATTTCAGAAGCGTTGACGGGCTGTATAACCAGAAGTATGATTACCCTCCCGAAACCATTTTAAGCCACAGCTTTTACCGTACAAGACCTTCTGACTTTTTTAAATTTTACAGGGACAAGATGATATACAAAGACGCTCTCCCGGGCATTACTCACAAAGCACTTGCCCGCCTTGAAGAACTTGGTCGTTTAAAGGGTGTTATAACTCAGAATATAGACGGTCTTCATCAGCTCGCAGGAAGCAAATGTGTCATAGAACTTCACGGCTCCGTACTCAGAAACTACTGTGAAAAATGTCATACCTTTTATACGGTGGATGAGATCATTGCCTCAGAAGACATACCAAGATGCTCCTGCGGCGGCATAATAAAGCCTGACGTGGTGCTGTACGAAGAATCCTTAAAGACATCAGATATAGAAACTGCCGTTTCCCTCATAAGAAATGCGGACGTTCTCATAGTAGGCGGCACTTCTCTCGGCGTCTATCCTGCCGCCGGACTTATAGATTATTACAGTGGTGACAAGCTCATTCTCATAAACAAGAGCGTCACTCCGTATGATAACAGGGCAAACCTTCTCATTCACGACAGTCTGGGAAATGTATTTTCAAAATTATCATTATAGCGGTGCATTCTTTCGCTAACGCTTCAGAATGTTCAGAATGTGAGGTAAAGATGGAAATCAATGTAAACGATATTTTAAAACTTAAAAAGCCACACCCCTGCGGCAGCACTGAATGGCGCGTCATACGAACTGGCGCAGACATAAAGCTCAAATGCCTTGGCTGTGACCATATGGTTATGCTCCCCCGTCAGACCGTTGAAAAGAGCGTAAAGTCTGTACGCTCCTGTTGAAAAGTAAAATAGAAAATGCTATAATATTTGATATATTAGTTGTTCAATACTAAAAGGAGATGATACTTATGGATTTAAAAGAATACGTCGATTTTGACGCTCTGTGGCAGCTTCAGGAGAATTTTGCCCTTTCTACCGGACTTTCCGCAGTTACGTTGGACGCAAAAGGAAACAGTCTTACTTCTGTTTCAAATTCCTGTGCATTTGCTGTAAAGTATGACAAGCTGTGCAAAGAAGATGATGTAAAATATATTTTAAACGAAAACAATATTAAGGTATACTACAACAGTACCGGTCTTTTGGAGTTTTCATGTGACCTGTACATAGAAGCCGACAAGGTTGCCACATTTTCAGGCGGACAGGTCTTTACAAAAAAGGCAAACGATGATGAGCTTCTTGGTATGGCAAAATCGCTTCGTATAAACCCTGATGATTTTGTTTTAAATGCGAAGGCTGTTCCCGTGGTTGCGGAGCAGACAGTTATAAATGCCGCCAAGCTTGCCTCTGTTGCATTTACACAGTTTATCAATATGGCGTATATCAAATCTTTCAGTTCACACAGAATGAGCATTCTTCACTCTGAGATAACTTCATCGCTTGACACCGTAGCAACAATTGACAAGCGTACAAAAGAGCTTGAAGCTATTGCCTCAAAGCAGAATATGCTTACTCTAAATGCTACCATAGAAGCTGCCAGAGCAGGTGATGCAGGTGTAGGATTTGCCGTAGTTGCAAAACATATGGGTGAGCTTTCAAGAAAATCCTCTGAGATATACAAGGATATAAAGAGCGCTTCCGACACTATTTCAAAGTCGATAAACATAATGAATGACTCACTTTCAAAATAGAAAGTGCCGTCTGTTTCAGACTATTGTATATGTTTAATGCCCCGTAAATTCGGGGCATTTTTATTAAACACAACTTATCACAAAAAATACTTATTTACTATGTCTACGAGTCCGTCTTCGTCATTTGTTCCGGTGATTACATCGGCCACTTCCTTAACCTCCGGCTTTGCATTTCCCATGGCAACGCCGACTCCGGCAAACTTTATCATGGACACGTCATTGTATCCGTCACCGCATGCAACCAAATCATCTTTTGTTATGCCAAGATAATCGCACAGCTTTTGAAGCGTTGCTGCCTTATCCACATTTTTTGGCATAATCTCCACAAAAAACGGCTCAGAACGGTATATGCTGAACTCCTCTCCAAATTCTTCCTGAAGTTTTAGCATAACTTCATATGCTACCTTATCAGGTGCAGTAAGGAGACATTTGTTTACGGGAAAATCCACATACTCTGCAAGATTATCGACCTGCTTTATAGGCAGACCGTTTATTCTGGCTTCAAGCTCCATATACTCGTCAATCACGCTGTCCGTAAGCACTTCGTCACTGTCATACGTTACCATTCCGACAGGCATATCCTTAACATAGTCATGTATCTTTCGCACCGCACCATATGGGAGAGTCTGACTTGCTATTTCATCTCCCGTAACGCAATCCGTAAGCCTTGCCCCGTTAAAGGAAAGGAGGTAGCCGCCACGTTTTTCAAGCTCTAATTCATTTTTATATCTGTTAAGTCCCGGTGTAGGTCTTCCTGATGCAAGAACAATTTTGCAGCCCCTGTCACATGCGGACTTAAGGGCTGCAAGAGTATTATCTGTTATGTTCTTTTTTGAATCAGTAAGCGTACCGTCAATATCTAATGCCAGTACCTTTTTCATCTATTCACACACTTTCTTGACTGTGTTAACCACATTTTCAACCGTAAAACCAAAATGTTCAAAAAGCACATTTGCAGGACCGCTTGCGCCAAAGCTCTTCATGGTTACATAAGCTCCGTCAAGTCCCACGTACCTGCCCCAGCCAAAATCCGAAAGTGCCTCTACGGCAACTCTCTTTCTTACTGACTTTGGAAGCACGCTCTCCTTGTACTCCTCGCTCTGCTCCTCAAATACATCCATAGACGGCATACTTACTACTCTTACGTCTATGCCATCCTTGATAAGCTCCTGTTTTGCGTTTATGGCAAGTGATACTTCTGAACCTGATGCCATTATGATAGCGTCCGGTTCAGCCTTTGTGCTGTCTGCTATGATATATCCGCCCTTCAATGCGTCCCTGCTTGAGCCTTCAAGCTGAGGAAGATTCTGACGTGTGAGCACAAGAGCCGTCGGTGTGGTCTTTGAGGTTACTGCGTAATACCATGCTGCTGCCGTCTCTGTGGCGTCTGCCGGTCTGTACACCGTAAAGTTTGGCATTGCCCTGAACATGGCAAGCTGCTCTATCGGTTCATGGGTAGGACCGTCCTCGCCGACTCCGATGCTGTCATGTGTCAGTACAAATGTAAGCGGAACGCCCATAATTGATGAAAGTCTTGCCATAGGTTTAACATAGTCGCTGAATACAAAGAATGTAGCCACATATGCACGCAATCCTCCATGAAGCATCATACCGTTTCCGATGGCAGTCATGGCTATCTCTCTTACACCGAAATGGAAATTACGTCCGCCTCTGTTGTCCTTTGAATAATCTCCGCAGTCAGTCATATTTGTCTTGTTAGACGGTGCAAGGTCTGCAGAACCGCCGATAAGATTAGGAATAATGCCCTTAAGCTTATTAAGCATCTTTCCTGAAACATTTCTTGTAGCCTCTGCCTTGTCCTCATACTTCCAGAAGTCTTCATCATTCATAAGAGTATCGGCTACATCATAATTCATATATTTGTCCCAAAGCTCCTTCATGTCAGGGAACTTCTCGCAATAATCGGCAAAAAGCTTATTCCATGCGTCATAGTCAGGCAATTTGCTGTCTGCAAGCTCCTTATAGTGAGCATAAACTGAATCAGGAACATAGAAAGGCTCTTTGCTCTCCCATCCAAGATTTTCCTTAAGTGCAAGAACATTTTCCTCGCCAAGCGGCTCTCCGTGTGCGCTTGCCTTGCCCTGCTTTGCGGGACAGCCGTATCCAATCTGTGTCTTGACCATAATCATGCTCGGACGTTTTGTGTCAGCCTTAGCTTCCTCAATGGCAGCACCGATTGCAGCCAGGTCATTTCCGTCCTCCACAACAAGAGTCTGGAAACCGAACGCATCAAATCTTTTTCTCACGTCCTCGGTAAATGCTATATCAGTATTTCCCTCTATGGAAATATTGTTGGAATCATAAAATACTATAAGTTTTCCAAGTCCTAATGTTCCCGCAAGCGAAAAACATTCTGATGAAATTCCTTCCATCATACAGCCGTCGCCGCCGAGTACATAGGTGTAATGGTCTACTATATCATAACCGTCCCTGTTAAATACGCTTGCCAAATGTGTTTCCGCAATCGCCATACCTACTGCCATACCCATACCTGCGCCAAGAGGTCCGGTTGTAGCCTCCACGCCCACCGTATGCTTATATTCAGGATGTCCCGGTGTCTTTGAACCAAGCTGTCTGAAATTCTTAAGGTCTTCTATTGAAAGGTCTCCGTAACCAAACAAATGTAACAAAGAATAAAGCAGCATAGAGCCATGTCCGCCGGAAAGGATAAACCTGTCTCTGTTAGCCCACTGTGGGTCTTTTGGATTATGCCTCATATGCTTTGCCCATAACTCATACGCTATTCCGGCACATCCAAGCGGTAATCCCGGATGTCCCGATTTTGCTTTCTGAATCGCGTCAGCCGACAGCACTCTTATGGCGTCAACTGACATTTTCTCGATGTTACTCATCTGTTTCTTCCTCCTGATTGTCTTGTTTTATTATATCTTCAGAAATATCTGATTCCTTGAGTGAAATTACTGAATCCTGTCCGTCGGATTTCTTCTTTCTCATCTTGCCCAAAAAGCCTTTTGAAAGTCTCTGGTTTGCTCTTATTATGGCACTGTCTATAATATCATGGGTCATATTGATGTCAGACATATCTTCGCCTGTATTTAGCCTGTCAATAACAAGATAGAGCTTTAAAAGCACTCTGTCATTAATTACACAGTTTTTCTCCTTTGCGTAATCCTTTGCCATCTCAACCAGCTCATTGACATTGTATTTTCTTATCTCGATAAGGTTATCAAAATATTTGCTGAATCTGGTATTTGTTCCGAGGAAACGAAGTACGCTGCTTTCTGTATCAAGCAGTATAACCATCATTCCTGAAGTATTGCCACTCATAATCTTCATCAGCTCATCAACTCTCTCGCCTGAAAGTTCTGAAGCATTATCTATAATCAGGGCGCATCCAAGCAGCTTATCCATAACCGGAGTAACTCCACGCTTATTAAGGCTGTCTGCGTCTGTCTTTGCAATCTTACGTTTCTGATCAGGATATATCCTGTTAAGTGCCCTGACAAATGCTATGGCAAGGTCAGCCTTATTAATGCTCTTGTTGCCTGCAATAACAAGATTTCCTTTATTTGAAGTGCCTTTATTATCTATGCGGCTCATCTTGTCAATGGCATCGCATACCTGTTTTTTCATGCCTTTTATATTCGTGTATCTTCCAAAGCATTCCTCAAAGACTTCATCATAGCCTGTATGATACTCTTCTTCCTCTTCGTCAACACTTTCCAATTTGCTTTCAAAAACTGAAGATACCTCGTCATACTGTCCGTCTCCAACCTTGCTAAGGCTCTTCAGTATGGCGGCATTTATCTCCTGCGTATGAAGAATTCCGTTATCACCGCCCTCTTTTCGGATGTCCTCTTTATGGGACTCTTCATTTTCTCCGGATGTCTCCGGCTCTGTTTCATCAGATACGGCTTCTTCACTGCCGGCGTTGCTGTCACAAACAGCTTCCGGCTCATAATTTACCAAAGCTGCATCAGCCGATGATGTCTGTGCATTTTCCGTATCTTCTTCGCGGGTAGTGGCAACTTCTGCTTCTATTATGGAAGAAAGTTCGTTTATAAGACTTGCTTCGTCGCTGTCATAATCGTTCGCATCCCTGGCCGATACATCACTGTCTGTAACAGGCTCTTCATTTTCAATAGCCTCATTGCTGTCTGCTACGGCATTTGCAGTCTCAACGGCTACTGCCTGCTCTGTCTCAAGAATATGCTCTGCTTCAAGGATTTGCTCTGTTTCATCTGTCTCGGAAATTTTCTCTGATTCTTCCGGTGTATCTGACAACTCCTGAGCGTTTTTCGCACTTTGCGTATCAAGCTCATCCAGGACATTTACCATCTTATAGTTAGGTCCTGCCACTATAATTCGTCTGGTATCCTGCTCAACTCTGAAAACACCTTCATCGGTAGTTATGATATCTCCGTCTGATACATGCTCTGCGTCAGATAAAGCTTCGTTTTCACCTTCATACATATCATCAATATAAGGTCTTATGCTCTCTGCAAGCTCCTTTTGTATATTGACGGTATCATAGTTTGCATAATCCGGGATAGGTATCTTTATGGTATTGCTCTTATTTTCTTCATATGTGAGCGGGTCAATCGGAAGCTGACCTATATTTCTTGTATGCTCCTTCAAAAGCTCCTGCTCTGCAGCTTTCCTGTCCTCAGCATCTGACAGCGTCTCCTCTGAAAGAGAGCCATCAGTCTCATCTGCAACTGCATCAATACTTTCAGAGACCTCCACTTTCGGAAATTCCTTTGTCTTGGCGATACTGCTTTTATTTTCAGAAACCTCCGGGTTCTCTGCTTTTTCTTCCTGAGCACCCTGCGCGTCAGTTTGTATGTCGTAAGGAAGCTCTAAATCAGGCTTCTTAAGCTCCAGCCTGTCTTCACGCAAGGTAACCTTTGGACGTTCCTTTTTATTGACGGCTATGTCAGGCATGGCTATTCTTTTTGCCGTACCGTCCTCCTTTGAGGCTGCAGCGTCGTGTCCTGAGGTTTCAGCAGAAACCTTCGGTGTCTCCATATTTTCCAGCTTTGTAACCGCTTCGTTAACTGCCTTTGTATCTATTCCGCCTGTGGCAACCTTTATAATGTCTTCGGCTTTGAGTATTCCCTTCGGAAGTTCAATGGTCACCGTACGCTTCTTTGCGTTGTAAGGATTTTCCCTGAGACTGTCTATGCGCTCAAGCATCATCTTCTGATTGTGTGTAAGCGCACCGTATCTTTTCTTGAGTTTAAGGGCAGATTCAAAGTAATCGCCGCCGTTAAACCACAGTATAATCTCATCACAGGTCGCCATACATTTCTCTATCTGACCTGATTTCTCATAAAGGCATGCAAGCTCATACAGGCAGTTTTCATCCCTGTCAAGCTCCCTGTACTCATTGAGAATGGCAATAAGCTTGTCGATTCCCGCACCTTTTGCTATATTAAGTCTGTATAAAAGCGTATATCGGTTTATGTCATTCGGCGCAAGCCTTACATATTCCTCATAAACCTCCTCAGCCTCTTTCGTGTCCTCAAGTCTTATCAAAAGCTCACAAAGCTTATAGACAAGCCTTCTTGAGCCAAGTTTTCTGTTGTATGCCAGTATACAGACATTTTTAGCGTCTTCCAACTGACCTGCTGCATCGTATATATTTATAACCATCGCAAGGGTAGACCAGTCCTTAACCTTGCGCCAGTCAACGGTATCTGCAACCTTTGCTGCTTCAGTATATTGTTCTTCTTTGTATAATTTTTTCAGCTGTTCAAGCCTAAGCTTATATTCATATTTGTCCACGAATTTCACCTCTCCGTACAGCATACTTACTCAAAATAAAGTTTAACATACTGATATATTGTTGTCAAACACTAGCTATAAAAAATCAAACATTTCCTGAGTGTAAGAAAGTCTTGTATATTCAAGCTCCTCCGCCTTTGTACGGCTGTGATAATCCACCACAACCGTCTGCTGTTTTCCGTCCGCAAGCTGCTGACCGAGAATATAATTTACATCAAATCTTCCGGTGATTGCAGGGGTCGTACCTCTGGCAGGAACAATGAGCTGTACATGGTTAGTCTTTAAAAGTTTAAATATCGGTTCCCATATATACACATCCTTTGCCGCACCAAACGGATTGTCAATAAATATGGTCTTTCCGATAACTCCGGTTTCATTCCCTGCTGCATTTATGCTTGAAATGTAATTTATAACGGCAATGAGGAACTGAATGTATATACCCTGTGACTGTCCGGTACTGCCCACCGCCTCCTCATAGCGAAGATACCTGCTCTGCTCCCTTATACGCTCGCGCTTATAAAGTGAGAGTTTTATATCATTCATATCCGTCACTATTACTGAAAACAGTTTCTTCCACGTAAGTTTGCCTTTGATATATTTAAGTCTTTCATTTTCCTCTTTAAAGCTCTCGCATGCCAGAGTAATCTCCTCAATATATGCAGACATTCTGTCCTTTATAAATTCTTCCTTCACATAAGGAATATTAAGACCTATAATTGATATGACTTCATCATCAAGCGTAATTCTTGACAGCTTAGGAAGTCTTTCAAGCTCTGCCTTTATATTCATACAGGTCTGTATACATCTGTTCTCAAAGCTGTCCTTTATCTTTTGCATATCTTCTATGCCTTTATTTACGCGGCTCTTTTCGAGTTCTATGAACTTATTGGTTTCTGCAATATTATTCATCATGCATACAGCCTCGTCGGCATCCTTAGGTGCCACAAAGCTGTCCTTTATCTCAAAAGCAAGCGGTGATGCAAGAAGCTTTTCAAGCTTATCCGTAAGTGCCTGCTTATCTTTGAGGAAAACTTCCTTTCTCTTTGACTCCTCTTTTATAAGCCTGTCAAATTCAGAAGAAATTCTGTCGTAATGCTCTTCATCAACAGTATCGGCATAGTCCGAAAGCAATACGTCCGAAGGAACCGTTATTCCTGCATTTTTTACTATCCTCTCTATATCCCTTCCTGTAACCACTGCCGAAGTACAGTCTGCCTCGTTTATCTTTATGCGGCTGTTTATGTCGGCAAGTCTTAGCCTGTTGTCTGCAAGCAGATTTTTCTTTTCTTCTTTGTAGAGAGATATACTGCTTACCGAAGGTTTCTCAAACTCGCCGAATTTTTCGATTATGGAGCGGCGCTGGTGTTCAAGCGAACCCTCAAGTCTGCTCTTTGCCGCACTCTGCGCCCTGATTTCCTCTGAAAGACCTTCTATTTTTCTGTTCTGTGCCTTTATGGAATCCTTAAGTACAAACAGTTGTCTTGGCTCGGCGGCAGAAAGTCTTCCTTCCTCATAAAGCTTTGCCGCTTCATCAAAACTTATATCAAGATATTCTATATCACTGACTGCCTTTTTAACAGCCGCATCATATGTCTCATAAAGTTTTTCTTTGTCGCTTATGTCAGAGACTTCCCTGTCTATGACAGCTTTAAGTCCGTTAAAACGTACTTTTATATCGCTTATGTCTGAATTGGTAAGCTGTGTATCGCAAACCTTCTCATCATAGTATGGCAGATATTGATTTTCCCATACGGTTTCTGACTCCGTAAGTTTTTCCTCAAGAAGCTTTCTTTCATTTGTAACCTCGATAAGCCTCTTTTCAAGTTCTTCTTCCTTCTGTCTGTTTTCCTTCATCAAAAGTGTTCCAGATTTGAGGCTCTCCCGAAGGTTTTGTGTATCTTCTTCCCTTGCTGAAATTTTTTCGGAAATTTCCTTTATATCTGCGTAAACCTCAATGTTTCTTTCATACAGTGAACGTCTTTCAATCAGCTCCTTAAGCTCATTTTTCGTTTTGTCTTCTGACTTCTTTAATTCAACGCCCGCATTTTCAACATTTTCCTTAGCTTCCGTAAGACTCTGCCTCTCTTGTGTAAGAGCTGAAAGTTCTTCATTACTCTCGCGGAATCGTTTCTCATCATTTGCGATAAATTCAAGCACGAACGCATAATCCTCCCTGATAACGTCTGCCCTGTCGTTTAATGCGTTAAGTTCATTTTGCTTTTCTTCCATCTCCTCATCAAGTTTTGACAGCTCCTTTGCCACTGCCTGCTCATCGCCAAGAAATGATATGTCTTTCATTGCAAACAGAATGTTGTCGCTGTTTACAGCATTTCTTGTCTCATACAAAATTCCTTCCCCGACAACCGGTACGGCATAAGCTCCTCTTGCAATGTTCCTGAGGACTACGTCTGCCTTTATTCTCTCAAAATCATCACGCACAATAATAGCGTGAGTCACAAACGGCACTCTTTTAACTATATCTCTTCTTGTGGCACGCGGAAGGGTTTTAAGCCATACATCTCCCGTAACCACATCCTCACCGTAGGTATCCGTAAGATAGTTCTTTATCTCCTGATACTGCGGCTCGTCAAATGAGTACACTCCGTTTGAAAAATCAGTATACATGGTTTTAAGACGTGCCATATCAGCTTCGATGGCACTGCTTTTGCTTATATATGCCTTTATCATGGCAGAAAGTTTTTTTAACAGCTCTTCATAATTTCCTGCGCCGTATACCGAAAGAAGCTTTTCGGCTTTATTAAATGAAGCTTTAACTTCTTCCAAAGCCTGCCTGTTTGCTGATATTTTTCCGTCTGCATTTTCTATTTTTAAGGCTATGCCCATATTTTCATAATTGTTGGAAACGAGCGAATTTTGAATATCGCAAAGAGCATTTTCTGCCCTGCTTATATCCTCAGTAAGCTTGGTTATTTCTGCCTGTGCTTCCTTTTCTTTTATGCTCACGTCATCTGCCACCAAAAGTCCGGCAGTTTTCATAAGGTCCGTAAGACGGGCAATATCCTTTTCGTCCGCTTCCTTGTTGCCGGCAATCAGCCTATCGGCTACGGCTGCATTTTTGTCATTTTCTGCAATAGCGGATTTTACATGGCTAAGTTTAATCTCTGTTTCATTCTGCGTGGTTCTTATCTCACTAAGCTTTGCTTCCAAAGTGCTTCTTTCCTCAGACAGTCTTAATTTCATGGCTTTGCTGAGAACTGCAAGCTCTTTTCGTATATCCTCGAAATCTCTCAGACGGTTATCGATGGTCGCCTTTACCTCGTCGCGTTTAGCCTTAAAGGACAGATATTCCCTGTAGCTTACGCCTGCCTCGGCAAGGGTCAGTTCACTTTCAAGCATGGCTTTTTGGGCATAAAGCTGTGACATTTCATCTTCCTTTTTCTCAAGAAGTGATGAAAGCTCCTCCAGACTTTTTTCGTCCTCAAGAATATCTCCTATCAGAATGTCCCTCTCTATTATATCCTTTTCGCTTAATATAGCTTCTCTTTCCTGCTCAAGCTTCTTTCTGTCTGACTCAGTCTTTGCAAGCACGTTTTTAACCGCAAAATAGTCTGCAAGCAGCGCCTCGCGAAGCTCCTCTTTCTTCCTGTACAGGTCCTTAAAGCTGTTTAGCGTAGCCGCAAATTCGTTCATGGCTTCAATCTGCTTATCATAGTTGTCTATGGTATCCTTACGTTTTGAAAGTTCATTAAGCTTGTCCTTTATGTCAAGCAGCGTCTTTGCAAGACCGTCATCACCGACAGAAGTGCCTATTCTGTTTGCAAAGGACTTTTCTATTATCTCCTCGATAAGAAGGTCCTCCACTACCTTTCTGGCAGTCTTATAGTTGCTTTCAAAATATGTTCTTACATGACCTTCCGTCTTGTTGATGCCTCTTACAATCTCCCACTGGCTTTCAAATATGCCGTATTGCGTGAGAAATTTCTGATATTCATTCTTGCGCTCAAAAATCTTTACCTTAACGCCAAAGTCCTTCTTTTCAAGATCTTTAAGATAGTTTTTTAAACCCTGATATGTTATGCGTTCCTTGCCGTTACTGAGCGGAAGATTTTTAATGTCATTATCTCCAAATTCACGGTAAAAAATACAATAGTTAAAATACTCTATGCCTGCAGTATCCTTCTTTTCCTCCTCGCTCTCCTTTGCCTTTCTGGCGCAGAAACCGGTAGTCATATATTTGAAGCCTTCTTTTATGTAGCATGAATCAAGCTTCCACTCTATCAGTGAATGTATGGTGGTGCTTCCTTCATTTGTCCTGAAGAGCTTTTCTATGGGCTGCTTTTCGTCAAGCGTACAGTTCGGAATGAGATTTTGCAGAAGCATAAGCATAAGCACGCTCTTTCCGCCACCGTTCGCCAAATCATAAATGGCGTTTTTGCAGGAAAATCTCATTAAAAAATCGTCATAAAACTGAGTGCCAAAATTGTATTTGACATTATTAACTCTTATTCTGTTAATCTGCGGCATCTGCCTTTTCCTCCTTTGCACTCATAATCCTGTAAAGTCTTCCACGGTATTCATCATAATAATTTTTCGCAATCGCAAGAAATCTGTCCTTCGGATAGTACCTGTCCTCATTTGCCACAAAAAGCCCCTGCGATACGAGGAAATTAAACACCAGCTTTACATATCCTGTCTTTGAAGCCTTTGAGGCTCTGTCTGCTCCTGCCTCTCCCACGACAGCCGGAAGCTCGTCCCACATAAGCGCCACCGTCTTAAAGCTGTTCTCCTCGCACTCATCAAGTACTATTCCGTATTCTTTGTTGATTATTGCCGGGATAGTGGCGTCTATAAGTCTTATTATTTCCTCCGCCTTTACATATTCCGTAAGCCTTATGCCGCTGCCATCGCCCATCAGGGCTGCCACGATATGATATATGATATAATAACAAAGATACAGTTCTTTGTTGAGCCTTAATCCGATTGCACGCTTTAACTCTTCGTTCGTGTATCCGAATACTTTATTATTTTCGCCTGCACAGACAAAAAGGGTGTAGTTGTACTCATATATTTTCAGGTTCATTTTCTTTAAAAATGTACCTACTATATCGTACACCTCCATATTGTTGTTATATTCTTCATACAAAGCCACATTTTCTCCGGTACGTCCTATCTCCTCGCTCATAAGCAGCTTTGATATTATTTCCAATGCCTTGTCAAGATTACGGTTATCCATTTTGTCTTTCTTCCCTTCTGAAGGTAATGTTCGTCATAATAAATTCATTATCAAGCTGTATCTCTTCGGGCTTTCCTGCTGCAAGTTCCACATAAAAGCTAAGTCCCGCAAAGCGTTTCCATTCGTCACTGTCAATGTATGACTTTAATATTTCATCAAGAAATGTCTCCTCCGTGCCGGAAGCGTCCGAAAAGCTATAAAATGTTTTCTGACACAGATTTACCACAAAAGAGTACAAATCCGAATTTTTATAACTGTCTTCTCCCAGAGTCTTTTTTGTGACATCAAGATATCTTTTTAAGTCAAATACGGGCTCCTTTTTAAGCAGCAGCAACAAAAGTTCCATAAATATTCTGTAATTTTCCCGTATTCTTTCATCTTCAATTTCGTCGGGAAATGTTATCTTTGTCACAGGTGCGTTGCTTACAGCCTCTCCCTTATCCTCCCTGTTAGGTGCGTAAGTAAGCATCTGGTCTATGTTTATAACATTGAAGGTCTTGCGAAGATTCGGTGCAAAAAGCGGCATCACAAGGTTTTCAAGCACGGTGGCGTCATCAAGCCTTATCATATTTTCGAGCGTTCCCTTGAAATCAAAACTGCTTCTAAGTTTTGAAAGCTTTGCTTTTCTTATTATCTCATCAGCCGTTATCTGTAAATCCGTACATGCCCTGAGAAGCTCTGAATGCTTGCTCATGGCTGTCTTTAACTCGGTTTCAAGTTCATATATATCCGAGATTGTCCTTGTAAATTCTTCGGAGCTTAAATTTTTATAATCCTGCTCCGCCTTTTTAAGCGATGAGCTTATAAGCTCGGAATTTTTCACAAAAAGTCTCTGCTCGTCCTCAAACCATTTCATTCCTGTATCGACAAACTGCTCGTATGCGCTTATTCCGGAAAATACATCAGCAGCCAGTGCCGCCACAACTTCGTTCTTTCGGATTTTAAGTCTTTCCACTTCGCTGTTGATACGCTTTACGACTTCCGTTCCGCCCTTGAAATTCTTTGAATTTATCAGTTTTTCGAGCAGGAGCTGTTCTACGCTTATCTTGCTTTCATCCTTTATCTCCTTGGTATCAAGGTAAAACTCGATGGCGTCAGAGCTTATGGAATACCATACCGTATTGTCAGCTATTCTGCTTTCGATGAGGTGCAACCTCAGACTTCTCTTTTTTCTGTCCTGCGGGTCAAAATACTCAAACACAAACGGGCGGCCCTCATTTCCAAGCTTGTCGAAAATGAAATCAGCCACCTCTTTGTTTTCCTCTTTAGACAACTTAAGACCAAAATCCCGTGAAAGACATTTGGTCATAAATTCTAAGTATTCAGGGTATGTGACGTCTTTATCCTTGAAATTGTTTTCTTCAAGGAAATAACGCAAAACAGCCATAGTAATATAGCCCATGTCAAGGGAAGCATATTTTCCCTCCTTAAAGCTGTCAAAAGACACCTCGCACAGCTTGAAAAAGGGATAATATTTCCTGATATTGAGCATTCTTTCTCTATGGTCTGTTATAATATCGTCTAATATAAGTTCTGTACTCATGGTTTTTTATTATTCTCTAAAGGGACTTTCGTCCGCAAACATCCTTACAGTTCCGTTCTTCCGTCAAGAGCCCTCGAAAGTGTCATCTCGTCAATGTACTCCAAATCTCCACCCACAGGAACTCCGCTGGCTATTCTGGTTACCTTAATTCCTGTCGGTTTTATAAGCTTGCTTATATACATAGCCGTAGTTTCGCCCTCTATATTAGAGTTCGTAGCCACAATAACCTCTTTAACATCTCCTTCAAGTCTCTGTATAAGTTCTTTAAGCCTGATATCCTCCACGCCTATTCCGAGCATTGGAGAGATTGCACCGTGAAGCACATGATACACGCCGTTGTATTTGCCTGTCTTTTCGTATGCAGCCAAATCTCTGGTATTCTCCACAACCATAATGGTTGTCTTGTCGCGCTTAGGGTCAGCACATATAGGACATATCTCACTGTCCGTAAGGGTGTAACAGCATTTACAGCACCTTACCTTTTCCTTTGCCGTAAGGATGGTGTCAGCAAAGGCTTCTACCTCCTCCTTAGGCATATTGATAATATGAAAAGCCAGCCTTCCTGCTGACTTCGCACCTATACCCGGCAGGGACTTAAACGCATTTATGAGCTTGGTTATCTGATTGCCGTAGTAATCCATATTAGAATGGGAAGCCTCCTCCTAATCCACCGAGGCCTCCGGTAATCTTAGCCATCTCGTTCTGTGATGTCTCTTCCATCTTTCTGAACGCCTCGTTTGTAGCTGCCACTATCAAATCCTCAAGTGTTTCTATATCGTCAGGGTCAACAACCTCAGGAGCAAGTTTTACGCTAAGAACCTCCTTCTTTCCTGAAACCGTTACCGTGATAGCACCGCCGCCTGCGCTTGCCTCAAAAGTCATCTCTTCAAGAGCCTTTGTAGACTCCTCCATCTGCTTTTGCATTCTCTGCGCCTGCTTCATAAGATTATTCATGTTTCCCGGCATTCCGCCTGCATATCCTCCACGCTTTGCCATTACAAAAATTCCTCCTTGTCATTTTCTTCATTTTCTATTTCTATATCCATATTAACCCGTTCAAACAGGTCTTCATATGCTTCGTCAAAGTCGACATTTTCTTCAAGCTGCTTAAGCTTAACGCCTATACGCTTGCCAATCTTTTGTTCTATAATGTCCTCGAGCTGCTCTATAATCTCAGGCTGATTGAGTTTTCCGAAGTAAATGCTGTCCTCTGCCTTGTCAAACACAAGCATCAGCTTTTCTCCGTCAAGCGTCACCCTTGCCTTTGCAAATTCCGCACGCTCGAACGGACTCTTTATCCTTCCGATAATATCGCTCCAGCCTGCTGCTGCCTTCTCTATATCTTCGCTTACGGCACCTATGGTCTGTTTTACGACCTTTTCTTTCGGCGCGGCGGGCACTGTTTCCGCCTGCGGTGCTGCCTGAATTGTAAATGTGCCCTCTTCAAGCTGCTTTTCTATCACGGCAATCCGGTTTACAAGAGATTCATAATCCTTTTCCATTGCCGGCTTCATAAGCTTTATAAGTGTCAGCTCAACAATCACTCTTTTTTGCGTTTCGTATCTGATTTTGTTTGAAAGCTCCGACATAATCCTTATATAACGCATTATCACAGGTTCTTCCAAAGATTTGGCTTCCTCGACAAGCGCTTTATAATTCTCGGTGGACATTCCGACAGTTTCCATCGCATCTGCCGATGTCTTTACAAGAAGCAGATTTCTTAAGTACCATGTGAAGTCTGTTACAAACTGGGACAAATCTCTGCCCTGCATCACTATATTTTCAAGAAGCTTTATGGCACCTACCGTATCCGAAGCCACAATACGCCTTAACATATCGGAGAATACTGTGGTATCCACAGCTCCGAGTACTTCAAGCACATTGTCATAGGTAAGTTTCTTTCCCAGATAAAATGCAATACACTGGTCAAGAAGGCTTAATGCGTCTCGCATGGAACCGTCCGCTGCCTTGGCGATATACCTGATGGCAGCCTCCTCCACCTCTATGTTTTCCTCTTTCATGAGCGAAAGCAGTCTGTCTGAAATGGTATCTATGGAAATACGCCTGAAATCATACCTCTGACACCTTGAAAGTATTGTTATCGGTATCTTGTTTGCCTCAGTCGTGGCAAGTATGAATATGACGTATGACGGCGGCTCTTCAAGTGTCTTTAACAATGCGTTAAATGCACCTATTGAAAGCATATGAACCTCGTCGATAATGTATACTTTAAAACGACCCTTTGTAGGCGAATATGCAACTTCTTCCCTTATCTCACGTATGTTGTCAACGCCGTTATTTGAAGCTGCATCTATCTCTATCACATTCATGGACGTGCCTGCCCTGATGGCTTTACACATCTCACATTCCTCGCACGGCATACCGTCCTTCGGATTTTCGCAGTTTACTGCCTTAGCCAGTATCTTGGCAACAGTGGTCTTTCCCGTACCGCGCGTTCCGCAGAAAAGATAAGCATGTCCTATGCGGTCATATTTAATTTGATTTTTCAAAGTGGTGACTATATGATCCTGTCCTTTTACCTCATCGAAGGTTGACGGACGCCACTTTCTGTACAAAGCCATATATGACATAACTGTCTCCATCCCTAAGCGTCAGGTTCAACGCACATTTAGCAAAAGAATGCACCGGACGCTGTATGTTTCCATATCCGAAACCGCAATTCTAACTATATAATTATAACAAAATCAGAGGGTATTGGCAAGGGGTGAGATGTCTCAAGTCCCATATGTTTTTACCTTTACACGCATTACCTGTAAGCATTACAAATATCTTTAATCGGACATATGTAAAGTGAATATCTGCAATCCTCTTCTGCATTTATTCAAAAAGATGTCCCTGATATAAGGACATCTTTTTAATCTTGTTAACATATAACTTGTAAAATTATAATCTCACAATCAGAATTTATATTTAATCCGCGCGGCAGGCTTCGTTTACTGCCCATAGACGTTACCGATACAGTTAACTCAGTCCAGGCGACCTTACGGCACACAGAAGGTTCTACTTAATGCTGCTTCATTCCTGACCTGACATGGTTCATAGATTTCTGTTGCGCAAGACCCAAACGTCAACGCCACTTATATCGGGCAGCTCTACAGACACATACCCTAGGACTGCCATCACCCCTGCTGTAGCGGATTGCAGGTACAGGGCACCGCTATCTCCCCGGCTGCGCGGAAGTCTTATAAACAAACTTTGTAAAGCACAGTATACTAATAAAATGCCCATTTGTCAAGTTTTATTCACATTTATAAGCATTCTTTTATTTTGTAATTTTGTTGATAAATGCCTTTGCCTCAGACTCTGAGCTGCTTGTATATGTAAGTATCATACCTATCATATACTTACCTGACTTTTTTACATAATATGTCTGCGAAGCATCACTGCCCTGTATCTTAAATGTCACTGCATAATATGTCTCTCCGGCTATTGTTATCTGTTTAATGCTGTCGCTCGTATCATACTTAGGTGCGGTAATCTTTCCCATCTGGGTTTTAAGTGCCGTAAGATATACTGTTTCACTTACTTCTTTTCCGACAGTTTTTTCCAGATTTTCAAACATCAGCATATATGATGACATATTATCTGAAAAATATCCGGCAAAATCGTATACACAGCCGTTTGAAACCTTCTCAAGCTGATCCATTGATGCTATACCGTTATCAGATATAATGTTATTGCCGTATCCGATTACCTGTGCAATCTGTGTATCGCTAAGTATCAGGGCAAAATCAGATGTAGGGAAATTGATTCCTACGGATTCATTTGAATATGTGCCGTTCTTAACCGTTCCTCTCTTGATGGAAACCGCTGCGGCAGAAGTCTTCTCAGTTGCTTTTGACTCAGTTTTCTTTTCCGTAGACTTTGTCGTACTCTCTTTTTCTGTTGTCTTTGTAGATTTTTCTGTTTCTTTTGTGCTTTCCTTTACTGCCTCTGTGGTCTTTTCAGACTTTGCTTCCTTGTCGTTATCCTTCGTTGCAATGTTATCCTTAGAACAGCCCAAAACACAAAGCATAGCCATAACTGCAATCAGCACCAGCGAAATTTTCTTTTTCATATTTTTTCTCCATTCCGAAGCATTGGCAAAATGCTATTCATTACCGAATATCACACGTCTGTATCTGTTTAATGCAAACAGTAAAATCATACCGCAGCCGTAACATACGATTATCTCGCCGAGTCCCACCGTAGCCATCATATACGGTATACCCTCAGGTGCACCGTAACCGAACTTAAGCACAAACGGCACTATTACCGTATTGGCAAGAATAGGCGGTATAGGAACTGCCCATTTCCACCTCTTAAGAAGCCTTGAGCCTATCGCACCTATAAGAGTCGCCATACTTCCAAATACTATATCTGCAAGAACTGCGCCTCCCGTGACATTAGCTAAAATGCATCCGGCAAATAACCCCGGTATGGCTGCAGAAGTAAAGTAAGGCAAAACCGTTAAGGCTTCTGCAATACGAAACTGTACAACTCCAAAGCTCCAGTAGTTAAATACAAACACCAATACTACATAAATTGCGGCAATCATGGCTGCCTGCGTAATGTAACGCACTTTGTCTTTTTTCTTCATTCAATTTTCTCCTTTAGTTTTGTTTTACGAGTGGAAGGTCTCGAACACTCGGTGTATCTGTCCCATTTAGCGGAACCAGACTATTGTAGCATATGTACATAAAAAAATCAATGTCGGAATCAATCAGACCATGCCTTTGTTTCTTCTGTACTTATTCGGTGCCACTCCCTTTACCTTTCTGAACGCGTCTCCGAAATAATTACTGTCTGAAAAGCCGCAGTCAAGCGCTATGTCCGTTATGCTTAAATCAGTTTCCACGAGGCGCATACAGGCTTCCTTTATGCGCACACTTATAAGATACTCCTTAAATCCGCAGCCCGTAAGCGTTTTGAATTTCTTTGAAAATGCAGATTTGCTCATATTGTATTTTTTTGCTATATCCTCTAAAGTTATATTCATATAGTAATTGTTGTATATGTATTCTGCGGCATTTGCTATAAGCTCATCATCAGGATCGAGCTTTTTTACCTCCTCTGCCTTATTCTGTTCACACCGTATGATAAGCGACAAAAGCTCGTAGAAGTAGCTTTTTACAAGTAGAGGTGAAAGTGCGTCAATCTTTTCATATTCGTAGAGCATTTTCTTAAAAAGCTCCTCAACATATTCCCGTCTTTTTGCAGGAATCTTCACAATGCAATGCGAAAAACATTCACAGGCTTCTTTCTCGCCCATAACTTCCATAAACGGTTTGAGATAGTCCTCCGTAAAATACAGACCTATCCATTCGATAACTTCACCTGCATGAGTCACATTGCTTCCCTTGTGCAAATCGCCTCTGTTCACAAGCACTATATCTCCTCTCTCCATAGTGTATATGGAGTGGTTTACGGTCATCTGTCTCTTTCCCGCAAGAAGATAACCAATCTCATAATAAGGATGAAAATGTGCCTGTTGTATAGGCTCGTTTATGTCACGTTTGACCTTCTCTATAAGAATGTCGTTTGTTCTGTTGCTCATTACCTTTCTGTCAGAAAATTTTTCCACTGTTTTCCTCCAATCCAAAACACGGATGCAAATAGTTACTCTGCTTATATTTACTCTTATATTCTCATATTGTGAAAATAAAATCAACATTTTTTCTGTATTTTATTTCCAAATAGCCATATTTTAAGTAGTAAATACTCTTTTTATCTCCTATTATAGTGTTATAAAAATCTGTGAAAGGATGTGACATTGTGGCAAAACAGGTAAATCGTGATTTAATACTTCATGGCAATCTTACAAAGGCTTTACTCACGCTTGCCATACCCATAGTTGCAAACAGCTTTTTGCAGACTTTATATAATCTTACGGACACCTTCTGGCTCGGAAAGCTGGGAGAAGCCAATCAGGCTGCCATTACCCTTATAACTCCCGTGCAGAACATTATAATAAACTTCGGAACAGGTATTGTAACAGCCGGTTCTGTTCTTATGTCCCAGTATCTTGGCGCAAAAAATGACGAGGGTGCCAAAAAAATGGCTGCTCACATCCTTTTATGTTCGATGATCTTTTCCGTAGCAGTGGCTTTGATATGCTTTGCTGCAACGCCTTCCATCGTTGATTTTATGGGTGCCGAAGACCTCGTATCGCGTTATTCCGTAATCTATATGAGAATTATAGTTATAGATATGCCGTTTTTGTTTCTTATAAATGTATTTACAAGCGTCAATCAGTCGCAGGGCAATACCTTAAAGCCTTTGTTACTCAACATTCTCGGTATAAGCCTTAATATGATTATGGACCCTCTTTTTATGGTTGTCTTTAAATGGGGAATTACAGGTGCGGGACTTGCTACCCTGCTTGCGAAAGTTCCTTGCGGAGTAATAGCTTTAATTTCACTGTTCAACAAAAAGCATAATATCCACATAACACTTAAGAAATTCAGATTTAAAAAGGAAATGCTTCTATCAATCGTAAAGGTAGGTCTTCCTACCGCTATCGGCGGCTCAACAATGCAGCTTGGTTTCCTGCTTATGAGCAGAAATGTTGCAAAGTACGGAACGGTTGCTCTTGCCGCATACGGCATAGGAAATAAGATTAACGGTCTTATAAGTCTGCCTTCAAACGGTATGGGAAGCGCAACGGCAACCATTGTAGGTCTTAACATCGGCGCCAACAATTACGAACGTGCTGATAAAGCATACCGCCTGGCAAGAAATATATCTGTAATATTTCTTTTCACAGGCGGACTGATTCTTTCATATATGCCTATATCAACAGCGATTGTAAGCGTATTTTCAAACAATCCTGAGGTTATAAGCTTTGCGGCAGACTTTCTTATGGTTATGGCAATCTGCTGCTGGACAAACGGCGTTCAGAACTCTACACAGGGTCTTTTCCAGGGTTCCGGACATACCATGATAACTATGATTATCGACGCTTCAAGAATATGGGTATTCCGTTTTGCGACGTTATATGTGTGCGAAACCATACTTGATTTTGGGCTTGCAAGCATATGGTATTCAGTAGTCATCAGTAATGCTCTGTCACCTCTTATCCTCTGGATTCTTTACAAAATGGGAATCTGGAAGAAAAAGGTAATCAAGATACAGAATTAAGCAGTTTAATTATATTTTCCTCACGCATAGGAACAATATACTCTTCATTATCCTTCTGTTTGATAATGATTACATCCTCCTTAATTACCTCATCACTTGCAGGGTCATTGTTCTTATGCTCGAGTCTGAAAATGGTATCCACATCGCTTCTCTTTACAACGGAAACGGTGTATCTTATCATAAATGCTATATAGTTGTCACTGAGTATAACCTTGCCGAATTTGGAGGCGTTGTTGATTTCCTCCATAAATGCCTGTTCATCAAGTTCATTTACCTTTATGAAATGGGCAACTCTCTGTTGATTTCTGTTTGAGAGAAGATATGCCAGCATACATATATACCATATGACAACTGCGGCGGCAAATGCCGTGGCAAGATAATCTGCCCAGTTCATTTCGACCGTTATAAAACAGTACGGAAGCACATTTACATCACTAAGCGCATAATCTTCTTTAGTTTTGGCTATACATGCGTCAAAAAGCTTTTTCTCTTCATCGGACATTTCCTGAAATCTTCCGTTAAGAGAAAGTTGGTCCTCCACTCCAATATTTGACGCTGTAGAAAGCATAATGGCATCGGCTTCACTCTTGTGGTTCTGTGGCACAAACACAGCCATGAGAGTAAGCTCATTGTCATAATTTTCCTCTGTATGCGGAAACGGAATAATATAATACGAGCCCTGCTTTTTGTTGTCATCGCCGTACACATTAAGTATCTCATTCACGTCTATTTCAACATACATTCCGGCTTTTATGTCCTCTTCGTCAAGTTTGGCAAGATTTATATGCCTGCCGCTCTCAAATACATCTCCTCCCGTTATGATAAGAAGAGCCGTGGCTATCACTAAGAGACCCAATGCCAATTCTGTCACTCTCACAAGACCCAAACGTCTGAAATATTTTATCATATCCTATTGACCTCCTATCCAAAGTTCCGGCATTACTATTTTATGCATATTACGCTGTATACATCACGTTTTGATATATTTCTGTCCTTTGCAACAAGCTTCATTGCTTCTTTTGATTCTTTGCCCTGATTTATATAGAAATCATAATGCTCGCTGATGGTCATTTCCTCCCATTGCTTAACATTTTCCATGGCTATATCTTCAAAGCTTTTTCCGCTGATTACAATTACATATTCGCCTTTCGGCTCATTTTCCTCATAGTAAGTTACCGCTTCTTTAAGAGTTGTTCTAAAGCAGCTTTCATATCTCTTTGTAAGTTCCTTTACAACGGATACCTCTCGTTCATCTCCCAGAGTATTTTTTAGCTCCGCAAGCGTCCTGACAAGATGATGTGGTGCTTCGTAAAGCACGATTGTTCTTGTTTCCTTCTTAAGTTCTTCCAGTATAAGCGCCCTTTCTTTTTTGTCCGGTGGAAGAAATGCCTCAAAAGCAAATCTTCGTGTGGAGTTTCCCGATATGGTAAGTGCCGTAAGTACTGCTGAGGCTCCCGGAAGCGAAGTCACGCTTATTCCTGCTTCTATGCACTGTTTAACGAGTTCTTCACCGGGGTCTGATATTCCGGGTGTTCCCGCATCGGTAATCAGTGCCACATTTGTTCCCGACAGCATTTTTTCAACGAGATACTTTGCTTTGTCATACCTGTTGTACTCATGATAGCTTGTCATCGGAGTCCTGATTTCAAAATGATTCAAGAGCTTTATGCTGTTTCTTGTATCCTCTGCTGCTATCAGGTCAACCTCTTTAAGGGTTTTAAGCACGCGCAGGGTTATGTCCTCAAGATTTCCTATAGGCGTGGCGCACAAATATAATTTTCCTATCATACAATCACTCTTTTTCTATTCTTCATACAGACGTACTACCTCGTCCGTATATTTGCCCGCCGATTCATAAATAATCAGCGGCGGAAGCACTTTAAGCATAGGTCTTGCTCCTTTTATCGCCTCTATAAGAACCATGTTGGCTTCTTTATCTTTATACGGATGAACATATCTTACGCGCTTTGGCTCCATATGATGTCTTGTTAGACATTCAAATATCTCGACGGTTCTTGTAGGTCTGTGCACCATATAGAATCTTCCGCCTACCTTAAGAAGCTTCCCTGCCTCGCGTACCACATCCTCTAAGGTACAGAGTATCTCATGCCTTGCTATCGCCTTGATGTCGCTTGGATTCGTCAGTCCATGATTTTCATTCATATAAGGCGGATTGCTTGTAACCACGTCAAAGCTGCCTTTTGGAAACAGATTCCCCGCTTCCTTTATATCGCCTTTGACTACGTCTATTTTATCGCACAGTCCGTTACATTCAACGCTGCGCGTTGCCATGTCAACGCTTATGTCCTGAATTTCAAGTGCCGTAAAATGTGATGCTTTTTCATATCTGGCTGCCATAAGTATCGGGATAACTCCCGTTCCTGTTCCCAGGTCTATGACATTTTCATTTTCCTTTGCCACTGCAAAGCCGCCAAGAAGCACCGCATCCATTCCAAAACAGAAGGTATCGGGATTTTGAATAATTCTGTAACCTTTTCTGTTCAGTTCATCATATCGCTCATTTTCTTTCAAATTATTCATCTTCAAGAAGTGATTTCCCTTCTCTTTTTTCAAGCGCCTCCAGCTTCTTAAGCTCGGCGTCGTTTATGTCAAAGCGTTCCTTTTTGTGTTTTGGCTTGAACTTAAGCTCATCCACCTTGTACTCGACAAGCTCTTTGTCATCATCTATCTCTACTTTGACCTTAACCTTTTGCTTCAGCACATTTACACTTACAACATCTCCCTTTATATTGTCCGGAGTAATGACTGTATCTCCGACATTCGGGAGCTTTGAGTTAAGATACTCGTAAGTATCCTCCTCATACTTGAGGCAACACATAAGTCTTCCGCATATTCCCGATATTTTCCCCGGATTAAGCGAAATATTCTGCTCTTTTGCCATTTTTATGGATACAGGTATAAATTCCGGCAGATACGAATGACAGCAGAGAGCTCTTCCACACACGCCTATGCTTCCGATTATCTTGGCTTCATCCCTTACGCCAACCTGTCTCAATTCTATTCTTGTCCTGAATACTGCTGCCAAATCCTTTACAAGCTCCCTGAAGTCTATTCTTCCGTCCGCCGTAAAATAGAACAGCACCTTGTTATTGTCAAATGTGTACTCTGCGTCAATAAGCTTCATCTCAAGCCCGCGCTTCTGAATCTTATCAAGACATATTTTGAAGGCTTCCTTGCTCTTTTTTATGTTGTCCTCCGCAATCTCGTCATCCTTGTGTGACGCTATCCTGATGACAGGCTTCAGAGGAAGCACAGCCTCCTTCTCGTCAATTTCCTTTGTTCCTATAACAACCAGACCGTACTCTATACCTCTGGCAGTTTCCACTATAACGTGGCTTCCTACCCTTATATTCATATCCTTAGGGTCAAAATAATATATTCTTCCGGCTTTTCTGAATCTTACACCTATAACTTTTACCATTACCTGCTATTCTCCTTTATTGTAAGTAGCATAAGCTCTAATACCAAATCAAAATTTACATTTGCATTTAGTCTTGTTTTTGCCTTGTCACAGGCATCCAATATGTTCTGTGCGCCATTATAGGATATAAGCTCTGCCTGACGTCTTATGAAGCCCAGCTCGTCCTTGAACATAATCCTGTTTGCGTCCTTTGTTGCTTTGTACATAAGTATATCTCTGTACCACATTACCATAAAATCTATATAATCGTTGATTGTCAGCTTGTATTTTGACGCCTGCTTTATGGCCTCAGCCATATCAGGTATCTGCATATCCTCACCGTAACGAAGTATTGTAAGCACATCTTCTTTCATGGCGGCAAATTCTTCCGAAACTGCCAGACGTATGGCTTTTCCGAGATTTCCCTGTGCAAATTCTTCACAAAATTCAGCCTTGTAATCAGGTATCTCGCACTCTTTCATAAGGTATTCACGAATAAGGTCTCCGCTAATCGGCTTCAAATCTATCATTGTGCACCTTGAAAGTATGGTAGGCAGAAACAATTCCGAATTTGTGGTAAGAAATAGGATTACTGCATACTGCGGCGGTTCCTCTATCGTCTTTAATATGGCATTCTGTGCCTGAACAGTCAGCTTTTGTGCGTCATCTATAATATATATCTTATATCTGCTACTGTATGGCTTTATATATATATCTTCATTGATTCCGCGCCGCACATCCTCTACGCCTATGGTCTGAGGCTTCTCATGGGCAAGCCATATGATATCGGGGTGATTGCCGCTTAGAGCCTGTTTACAGGAATGGCATTCCATACAGGCATCGCGCCCTCCCTTTTCGCACTGCAGTGCCATAGAAAAAGCTCGCGCAAGCATTTTCTTACCCATTCCTTTTTCACCGTTGAAAATGTATGCGTGAGATACCTTATTGTACTGTATGGCATCAAGAAGATGCGTTTTTATCTTATCATATCCTACTATTTTATCAAATTCAGACATACATACCTCAATTTATTATGTTATTATATCTAAGAGCAGACCTCTTATCTCGTCTACCTTTGAAAGTATGGCAAGATTGTCCTTCTCGTCTTTTATAAGCTCTGCCGCAAGCTCGTCAAGATTCTTGTCCACCAGTCTTATTATTCCGTAAACTCTGTGCCTTCCGCGCCTGTCAAGAAAGTTCTCTCTCGAAAATTCGTGGGAGCGGTTCACTATCTCGTTCAAAAAGCCTTTTACAAGCTCTCTGTACCTTTTCATATCCTTTACGTCTGTATGCTTCTTGATTCTGTCGCCGAGCTTTCCAATCTCTTCCATCATGACTTTAAGTTTGCCCTGCAAATCCTTTTCCTCAATATTGCTTATGAGGGTGAATTTGAAGGTATCGTCATGAGGTGCACTGACTTGTTGCTGCTTTGTGGCATTGGTCGCTAACAGCTCATTGATTTTAATATCCATATGCACCACCTAATTACAGTATATCATAAAGACTGTCAAAAGTCATCTTTATTTATTTGTGACGTTATGTCATTTTTTATCCTGTTCACACATTCATCTATATCAAGATTTGTATACGACTTTTCTATCCCTGCTGCGATGAGCTTATCTTTTGAAAAATCTTCATTGTCAGCCAGAAAGCGTCTGCAAAGCTCATCATAATGAGGACAATCCCCCTCTTCCTCACGTGCAATGGCTCTCTTAAGCCTTATGCCGTCGGGAACGTCTATATAAACAGGAAATACATTTTCACTTCCGAAATATTTTTTATAACAGTTATATGCTTCCAGCGTGCCTATCGTGATGTAATTGTAATTTGACACATCTATATTTCCGTCATCAACGGAAAAGTATTTCCATACGCCAAATACGGTATTGTATTCTCTGAGTTCTATCACACGTCCCTGCTCCAAAAAGGCATTGAGTGCAGCTTCGTCTGAAAAATGGTAGTTGACTCCGTCCTGCTCGCCCGGTCTCATAGGTCTTGTGGTATATAACACTATTTCTTTTAAGTTAAGCTCCGTCATATCTGACAACCGTCTGTATATGGTGTCTTTTCCGGACGCACTCTTTCCCATAATATATATTATTTTAGCCATAAGTTTTTCACTCTTCCTGCGTTTTAACAACCTTAATCTGCTTATCACCGTGCGTAAGTCCGATAACTTCAAGGCTGTGCTGCTTATACATTTTTATGCTTCTTATCGTTCCTTCGCTTATTATCTCTCCGGGAACTATTATCGGTATCCCCGGCGGATATACATACACATAATCGCCTGCCATACGGTTTAATGAAGCGTCAAGATCTACATCTTCGCCATCCATATTAAGAGCCTTGTATATGCTGTATACTGCTTTCTGATTTTTCACCTCAATTTGCGGTATGGTTATGACGTCCTTGCGGTCTTTTGAGACATTCCCTAAGTTCCTGTCTGTTTCCGCCAATGCCTCATACAGCCTGTCATAATGTGAAAAATCATCACACACTGAGGTCATAAGTATTATATATTTTAAGGATGCCATTTCCGTTTCTATCTTATAACGCTCTTTCAAAATGCCTGCAAGCGTTCTGCCGTCTATATCGGCATTTTGTGTTACCAGCACAAGCTTTGAAGCATCAAAATCGTGACACATATTTTTATCCGGTTCATAAAGTCTTAAGTTTATGAGGCCTTCACATTTCTTTCTGAGGCGGCTGAGATTTTCATAATACAGTTCAAATTCCTGCTGCATATCTGCCGCAGACCGTATACAGCTTCCGATTGATGCCATAAAAAGGTATGACGGCGAGGTGGTCTGATATATGCTTATATATCTTCTAAGCCTCTCTCTGTCAACAAGACTGCTCTTTACGTGCATTACGGCAGTCTGGGTAAGCGACGGCATAGTCTTGTGAAGTCCCTGAATGACTATATCTGCGCCCATATCAAGTGCACTTTCGGGAAATTTACTGTAAAAATTAAAGTGTGCACCGTGCGCCTCATCCACTATAAGCGGAATTTTATTTTTATGGGCTATTTTTGCTATTTCTTTTATGTCTGACACAATACCTTCGTATGTAGGTGAGGTTATAATAATTCCTTTTATGTCCGTATGTTCTTCCAAAGCAGCTTTAATCATATCAGGAGACACCGCCGCATATATTCCCGTGTCCCTGTCCGTATCGGGATAAATGTATACTGCGGTCAGTTCCTGCATGTATATGGCATTGTAGACTGACTTATGGCAGTTTCTTGCCACAAGTACGGTGCTGCCTCTGTCAAATACGGCACTGACGGCTGCAAGCACTCCGCAGCTGCATCCGTTTACCAGATAAAAGCTTTCGTCTGAGCCATATATACGTGAAGCTTCCTCAAATTCTTCTTTTATGATGCCTGTCGGGTGATGATAATTGTCAAAACCGTCTATTTCAGTTATGTCATATCGGTTAACTTCATTTAATATGCCGTACTTTTCCGTATTTCTCTTATGTCCCGGCATATGAAACGGGATATATTCCTCTGACACATATTGAGTCAGTTTGTCTTCAAGTTTTCCTTTTTTCATAATTTGCACCAAACCTCGCATTCCGAAATTACGGCTTATTCCCGCGCCGCAAATTTCAGAACTGCGGCTGTGATATCCGGCATAAACGCCAATTTATCTGCTGTATTTATTGTATACTATGTTACCGTTTATTGCAATTTTCTATTGCAAATTTTTGAAAAATTGATTATACTACCTTTTAGGAATTATGAAAGATTGAGGCACATATATGTTACTTGAAGCTATTTTACCTGAAATATATACATTTATTGATTTTACAAGTCATGAATGCCGTATGGCACGCAAAAAGGGACTTAACAGGGTAACCACTCATATAGGAGGCGAGGTGCCAAGCGAACATCCCATGCCGTACAATGTGTATCTTCCTGTCAGCGAGTACCTTAAGAAAAATCCTGCTGACATAGATAACTTAATCAACTATCTCAAGGAGGAATTTGCCAAATCAAAGTATGATTATAAGAAGGTTAATTTTTCCAAAGGTACATTTACTTATAAAAAAGGTACTTTCAGCAAGAAGGTAGAACTTCCTTATGTCAATGTAACCATTGAATTATAATTTTGCGTAAGTTTAGAACAACTTACGCATTTTCTTATTGAAGGGCGATAAAAAGCATGCCCTGTTATTAAAATAAAATTTATCGGAGGACAGTAAGATGCAGAATCTGCCAAATGACCCTGTTATGCTTTTATCTTTTACAAACACACAGCTTCGCGACAATTTTTCCGACATAGATAAATTCTGCAAGGCATACTCAATTGAGAAGTCTTTGCTCTTAGACAAGCTTGGTGCAATAGATTACAGGTATAACCGTGAGTTGAATAAATTTATATAGTAAATGCAACCGCGAGTTGACGAATTGACAGTGGCGTTTGGTGGTGTGCAACCGTTCAAAAGCTTATACTGAATACACAAAAGAGCCACTGCTCTTTATAATCATCAACGGAGGTAAAGCATATGATTTTAGCTGACAAAATAATCAGACTAAGAAAAAAGAACGGCTGGTCTCAGGAAGAACTGGCAGAAAAAATGAACGTATCAAGGCAGGCAGTCTCAAAATGGGAAGGAGCTCAGACAGTTCCCGACCTCGGAAAAGTATTGCAGCTTTCCGAACTTTTCGGAGTAACAACCGACTATCTGCTGAAGGATGACCTTGAAAATGAAGAATTTGCCGATGACGCTGCGGACGCTTCCTTAAAGCGTGTAACCCTTACGGAAGCGAATGAATTTATCGAATGGAGAAAATCGGCATCCGTGCGCATAGCTTTGGCAACCTTCCTATGCATTCTGTCGGTAATACCGCTTCTTATACTGGGAGCGGCATCTGAATTAGAGGATTTTGGGATTTCAGAAAATATTGCCTGTGCCATAGGTCTTGTCGCACTGCTTATTATAGTTACGGTTGCAGTTGCCATTTTCATTTTCTGCGGTTTTAAAAACGCCCCATATGAGTTTCTTGACAAGGAAGATTTTGACACTGAATATGGCGTAAATGGAATGGTAACGGAAAGGCAGAAGGATTACCGAAATACCTACATAAGAAACAACATTATCGGCACCTGCCTGTGCATTCTGTCACCTGTCCCATTGTTTGTAGGCGCATTTTCTGAAAAGGACTTTCTGACAGTTGTTATGCTTACAGTTACCATGTTTATTGCCGGAATAGGCACGGTTTTCTTTATAACCGCAGGCGTTCGCTGGGCAAGTATGCAAAAGCTCTTAAAGGAAAATGAATTTACGGTTCAGGAAAAGAAGAAAAACAAATTAAAGGAGTCTGTAGGAGGTATTTACTGGCTCGTCGCTACTGCAATTTACCTTGGCTGGAGTTTTGCCACAAACGATTGGGGGCAGACATGGATTGTGTGGCCGATTGCAGGCGTTCTCTTCGCTGCGGTTATGGCTGTATGCAATCTGTTTACAAAGGAAGCGGAAGAGAATTAAAAAAGTTTAGGTTTGAGCTCCTAATTAGTCTCAAAAATTATATCTATATTTAACACAAAAACCACTTTGATATTTTTATTCAAAGTGGTTTTTCATTGCAAAAAAATAATGCCCAGAGCCGGAATC
The DNA here is from genome assembly GCA_945920185.1 of uncultured Eubacterium sp. Taxonomy (GTDB): domain Bacteria; phylum Bacillota; class Clostridia; order Lachnospirales; family Lachnospiraceae; genus CAMEJP01. The sequence continues at coordinate 50,768 of CAMEJP010000007.1, forward strand.
GAACCAGCGACACAGGGATTTTCAGTCCCTTGCTCTACCAACTGAGCTATCTGGGCATAAGGTATTCCAATATTATATTTTCAGAGCAAATACTAAAATACTCTTAGTAGCGGGGACAGGATTTGAACCTATGACCTTCGGGTTATGAGCCCGACGAGCTTCCAGACTGCTCCACCCCGCGTCATTAAAATGTATTTACAAGGTTTTGTAAATACTAATGGATGGAGAAGGATTCGAACCTTCGAAGACGTTGTCAACAGATTTACAGTCTGC
>CAMEJP010000008.1 GCA_945920185.1 uncultured Eubacterium sp.
ACATACCATGTGCCTGCTCCGTTTGTTATAAAGCCTGTGTATGATGTATCCACAACACCTGCATTTACATACCAGAATACGCTGTCTGCACCCTGTACAAGTCCTGTCTTTGAGGTATCAACCGCGTCATCCACATAATAGTACCACTTATCGTCCATGCTGTCATATACAAGTCCGTTCCTTGCATCCCTATAGGTTGCCTCTGCTGTCACAGCACCCTCAGGCATTGTGAATGTGGTAGTTGCACTTGTTTCATCAGCAACGGTAACACCGTTTACAATCCACTTATCGAATACCTGACCGTCAGGTGCAGCATCAGCAGTAAGAGTAACAACCGTGCCTGCAGATGCGGCAGTAATGGCTGTACCCGAAGAGTTCGTTGCTGTTGCGCCGGTTACCGTGATGTCGTACCGCGCACCGGCAACAGTAACCGGAATATAGATATCCACACTGCGCCAAGCACTATTGTAGTACTTTACCTCTACATCTTCTCTCTTTTCTCCGTTAATCCACACTTCAATGTTTTCCAGATTTTCCCCGTCAAAATCATAAGCAGGGTTTTCTACCTCATTGCCAAACGGCTTTGCATACACCTCCATATTTAAGGTGGCTACTCCGGCTGTCAGTTTATCATCATAGAGGGTTGTTCCGTTTTGCTCAATGTATATGTTATAATTGCCTTTGCTGTAATTGGCGTCATCCGGGTAAGAAAATGTAAAAGAATATCTTGCCTGATTACCTGTCATTCCTTCATAAAATTCCGGATTGAAATCATTAATCTCGATTTTGGTAATATTCTGTGCGATAACCTTGTCTTCCCATCCGGCATAGAGAGTTATGTCGGATGTAATTTTGGTTGAGCTAAATTTAAACTTAGTGGTCAGTTCGGCATCTGTATACCATCCGGTAAAAACCTTGTCACCGTTTGTCGGCTTTTCAGGTTCACTTGCATATCCGTTATCCATAACCTGCTCACTTGGGACAGCACTTCCTCCGTTGGAATCATATGTCACAGTATGCTTTACGCCTGTGTATTCAGATACCGTAACCGGAATATAGAGATCCACACAGCGCCAATATTTATTGTAGTATTTTACCTCTACATCTTCTCTCTTTTCTCCGTTAATCCACACTTCGATGTTTCCAAGATTTTCACCGTCAAAATCATAAGCAGGATTTTCTACCTCATTGCCAAACGGATTTGCATACACCTCAATCATTAAGGTAGCTTCTCCTGCTGTCAGTTTATCATCATAGAGGGTTGTTCCGTTTTGCTCAATGTATATGTTATTATTGCCTTTGCTGTAATTGGCATCATCAGGGTAAGAAAATGTTAAAGAATATCTTGCATCATTACCTGTCATTCCGTCATAAAATTCCGGATTGAAATCATTGATTTCAATTTTTGTGATATAGGTTGGAGATGTCTCGGCGTATGCCGCTTTCGGCGGCATAAGTCCAAGCACCATAACGATGCACATCAGCAGGCTAAACAGCCTGTTAATCTTTGTCTTTGCTTTCATTGAAATTCCTCCTTGTCTTGGTTTATGTATTTCACATTAATCTGTAACCTTACCGTTTACGATGTTGTAGGTTCCTGTAGCGTCAGTATATGTTCCGGTATAATCGTCACGAAGCTTTCCTGTTACCACAAGCCAGCTTGCTCCGCCCGTCTCGGTTATTCCGGTAAATGTCGTGTCAAGAACTCCGTCCTTCACATACCAGAAAGCTCCGCCGTTCTTGATAAGTCCCGTGTATGTTGAATCGTGCTTTCCGCCAAGTACCACAAGCCACTTATCGCCTTCTTTTCCAAGGCCCTTAAAGCTTGTATCTACCTTGCCGTTTGCCACATACCACTTACCGTTTTCATTCTCATAGAAGCCTGTGTATGTAGTGTCTAATGTACCATCCTTTACATACCAGAAGTAGCCTGCATTCTGGATAAGTCCCGTAAATTCAGGATATGCCTTGCCTTTAAATACGGCTATCCACTTATCTCCGTCTTTTCCAAGTCCCGTAAAACTTGTATCTATCTTACCGGATATAACATACCATGTGCCTGCTCCGTTTGTTATAAAGCCTGTGTATGATGTATCCACAATGCCTGCATTTACATACCAGAATACGCTGTCTGCTCCCTGTACAAGTCCTGTCTTTGTGGAATCAAATGCACCGTTATTATAGTACTGCCATTGTCCGTCAACGTACTTAAGACCGGTATATGCGTCTTCCGAAAGGGTAAGCTGCACATCTATAACCACATCTGCCAATGCGGAAACCCATATATCTAATGTATTTGTGACATTGTTTTGTTTTTTTACCACCATGGTGTACCTTCCGCGAACTACATCCGGTATGGTATAAGTTGTGCTATTGCCATAGACTATTGCTTCATAGGCAGGCTCAGATGTTCCGAGAGTGATAAGCTGAATCGTAATTTCATCTGTCTCGCTTCCCACACTCTCTACCGTACCCGATACAGTCACACTGCTGTATGGGACAGTATAGCTTATACATATTCCTACGCAATTATCATAGCGTGCATATTCGGTTCCTGTGTAAGAACCGATTGAACTTGCTACCGGATTGGAAAAGCAGTAGCCCTCCGGCAAACTTACCGTCACATAGGTATAGTAAGTCTTGCCTTCCTCAAAGCGGTCCTGTGCAATATCAAGTTCATTATCACCCTGCATGAACACACAATCCGTTACGGTTATAAGGTCATTTGAAGATGTCGGCACGCTAGGAAGTTCGCCTGCCTTTGGCGAGGTCATGCTAAGCTCCACCTTGCCGATAGTTTTTTCAAAAGACTGGAAGGAAATGTACTTGTAGCCGCCAAATGTGGTTTCTCCCAAGGATTCCACCGTCACTTTATCAGAGCCGTCAGCCTGATTTCCCACCATAACGGCAGCGCTTGACGGATATATAAGAGGAATATATTTCGGATATTCATCGCCTTCATAAATATTAAGGGCTGCATTATTACCCTTAAGTGTTAAAGTACTTTCACCGGAAATGGTGACAGTTTTTTTAGGTACATTATATAAATAATAATTGTCAATGGCAAATTCGCCTTCTTGTTCGGAACTGCAATACATAGTCACATCGGCATCTATGATTTCCGTGTTGATAAGGTATATGCAATCATCGCCGGTTGTAGTAATATCCAATGTACAGTTCTCAACGATACAATTTGCCGTAGTCACTGCCTGAATTGCCTTTCCTGACGTATACATGGTCAGTTTGTCGGATTTTCCGTTGGTTCCCTTAATGTAGAGATTTCCGCCGCCGGTTACTCTGACAGCCTGATAGATAGGATATTCCTCACTTTTTCCAATGGTACACTCGCCGTCGATGCGGATAATCAGGTCCTTTTCTCCGTGATAGCGGATACCATAACCGCTGATTCCTGCCTCATCCGATTCCGACAAATTTGTAATCAAAGCTCCGTCATACAATTCCAGACGGTTCTTATAAGGATAAAAACGTGCTTTTCCTGAGCACAGTGACCTCTTATTCTTACTTGTCACCTGCTGGCCGTCCACCCAAAGATTATATTCCACAGGATTTACCGTAATCGTAGCGGCATCTGACATAACTTTTCCATCGTCGCCTATGGCATAACAGACAAACTTTTCTCCGTCCATACCATAGTCAAGATAGTTGAGAACCAGTGTATCAGTTGTTGCCGATGCTTTATCACAGCACAGACCGCTTCCGCCTACATAAGTAACGCTGCCGTTGGGATGAAGCCAGCCCCATTGATAAGACTTAGCATTCTCTGCCTCAATATGAAGCGTCACCGAATCACCTTCGTTAATCGTCACGGAAACCGGCTGTTTTGTAATCACCGGCAGTGAAGGGTCCGCCGTAAATTCATAGACAAGGAGAAGTGACTTCTGTCCGTTGAAATATATGGAAGAAACGGCCATACCGTTGACACTTCCTGTCATGGTTAAAGGCAGATTTTCAGGATTGTCAGGAAAAGCATATCCGTCCTTGGCATTGAGCACAGTCCTTGCCATATATTTCTTTCCTGCCTTAAATGTATCGGTTGAAGACATTTTGTCATTGTTCTCATCATACCACTCAACGCGCTCCACATAATACTTCGACCCATCATTTGGCACAACATAAAAATCCGGCGTCTGTTTGCTCTTTGGAATGTCAAGCCCTGTAAAGCCCACATCAAATACATATTTATCATTGGAAATGACAACGGTTGAATTATTACTTGGCACAGTCTGCCACAAATTACCTACGATGATTTTTTTGTCACCTACCATAATCGTAGTATCTTCTTTGATACGATAATCAAGATAACTATATGAAAAAATGGCATTGCCGGGGCAAGGCATAATTGTACAGTTTCTTATCTCGCCGCTTGCATAATTCAGCCTAATGACACCGCTAAATTCGTTACCTTCAGAAAGTGCATCATAATTGCAGGCAAAAGTACCGCCGTCAATGAGATAGTCGATATCACAGTTGGATGGTGTATCATACAGCTTAACCGCATTATTTTTTTCCCCCTGTGCCTCAAAGTAACCGCCTGTAATCAGAAGGTCTCCTATACCTGTCATATACAGACACGGCTCTCTAGTTGACGTGGTGCGAAAAGTACCGCCCGTAAATGTAAGTGAAGAACGATAGTTTCCACTGGGACTATCTGCACATAATGTTTTTTTATCTGTATTAAAGTTTCCTCCCGTTATGAGGATATCAGCTGCATACGCATAGATACCTCCGGTATGAGTTCCTATAAAATCGCCGCCTTCAATGGTAAGTGTACCATAGCCTTCACGTATGATATATCCGCCTTCCCTGTAATCTATGCTTATGGTTCCCGTACCTTCAGGACTGCTGTCCCTAATCGTAAGATTGCTGTACCAAATATCAAACAGATAGTCATCCGTGGTGGTTGCCGTCCTGCTTAAGGTATATCCTTTAAGGTCAAGGATAAAATCAAGGCTGTCCGTCGGTACCATACAGTAATCGTTGTTCTTATCATTGGAGATAATGTCACAGCCAAGCTCTACATATACCCTATATCTATATTGTGGTTTGCTGCCATTGAATACGGCAAGAAGTCCCTCATATGTATAGACGATATACGGGTCGTCCTTTGAGCCGCTTCCGGTTACGTCTGTCTCATCGATGTCGAAATCCGTACCATCGATTGTCAGTGCCTTGGCATTCACCACAGGAAACATGGTGATAATCATTACCAATACCAGAAGCATACTTAAAAATCGTTTTGCTTTTTTTGTGTTGTTCATGTTTTTTCCTCCTATTTTTATAATAATATGCCGTACATTTTTTCAATCATTTCCGAAAGGGTACGGCGTCCCTAAGGATGGTGCTTGCTTTCTAAAGCTGTATTTTCCCACCTTTCACGCCTCCAACGCATCTCAAAGCGTGTCAACCACAGCCGACAGATAGGTAGCTGAAACAGAACCGTAAATAAAGTTGTCGATAAGTCCGTCCTTTTTCGCCTGAATCACACGCCCGGCGAGTTTTTTATCTGCATTTTCATCGACAATCAGGACAACCTTGCAATGGGGATTCTGTCGTTTTACCTCTTCACGTATTTTAAGCCTGTCCTCCAGTTTCCACGGCGTATAGCCCGTAACTTCCATAAGGAGGGCATATGGTTCGCAGATACTGCAAAGGTCTGTGGTCTTTTCAGGAGCTTCCGACTTGTAAACGTCGAAATCTGAGTCTGCGTTCTGAAGCGTATGCGCAACTGCGTCGGCAAACAGATAATTCTGCATATCCACAACAATCCGTCGCATTTTACTCACCCGCTTTCTTTAAAATGATTCATATTTACGCATACCATTATACATTTTTTGGAAAAATCCACATCCCCCATTTGGGGGATATGATTAAATTTTTTTTAAAAAAGAGTCCGCTTGTGAGGGCAGGTACGCCTCACTTTCGGACTCTCATACCGTAACAAAGCGGCTCCGGGATACAAATCCCGGAGCCATTTTCCTTTTTAAAAACCGTTAACAATAAGCCTCTTGCTCATTACCATGGCGGCAAGTTTTGTCTTTGAGCTAAAGCCTGTTTTTTGGAGCATGCTTCCCACCTGGGACTTTACCGTCTCGACGGACACATCCAAAATATCCGCCATCTCTTTATACGTCATGCCTTCCACAAGCAGGCGCAGTACTTTTATTTCAGCTTCGGTAAAATCATAGCTTGAAGCATTTCCAATCATAACTTTCGGCATTTTATCGGGATATACCGATTCACCGTTCATGGTACGCTCCACCACCGTCATCAGCTCCTCACAGCTTACATCCTTAAACCAAATACTGTCAGCACCCACTTCTTTGGCACGGTTAATATAGTCCACATCAAGCATTGATGTAACTATGATTACCTTAATGCCGGGGAAATGTTCTTTGATAACTTTAGTTGCCTCAAAGCCGCTCTCATCATTTTCGGTACAGACGTCCATAAGCACCAAATCGACATGATTCTGTTCACAGCATTTTTTTGCAAACCCCGCTGCGCCAACAGAAGCGGCAAGCCTGTAACCTTCACTCTGATTAATATAATTTTCCATGGTTTCGCGCATCATACGCTGGTCTTCTACAATCAATACATTTGTCATACTGTCTTCTCCAATCTTACAGGGAGTTCTACCGTCAGTTCAAACCGAGGCATGCTCTTAATTTTCACTTCTCCGCCGCATTTTTTCACGCGGGTCTTAAGGGAAGACAATCCGCCTCCCTCTGTGATTTCTGATTCGGGTGCTGCTCCGTTATTGCTTATGAGCGCATAAAACATATTTCCGTCGCAGGTAAGTTTTACATACAGCTCATCTGCCCCTGCATGGCGCACCGCATTTGTCATGCACTCACGAACGGCGGTTATCACAAGCCCTGCCGCTTCAGTGTCTTCGGGCATGTCTCCGTCAAGAAGTATTTTTATGCTCAGTCCTGTGGCTGCGCCTGCAATCCTTGCCATGCCGTCTTTATCATCTGACAGCTCGTTGTCATGCTTTAACAGACGCACTGCGTTTTTCCATGCCGTCAAATCAAGTTCTGACATAGGGCGGTTTTGCCTGATAAACTGCCTTGTAGCGATTACGCTCCTGCCGATATCGTCGTGAACCCGCATTTTCATGTTGAGGATTTCTTCCTCGCGAATCAGTGTAATAATATTTGCAGAAAGCTGACGCATTCTCCTTGAATATTCTTCAAGCTTCCTGTTATCCTGTTTAAGTTCGTTCTGTCTTAAGTACAGCTCGGTAACATCGGCGGCTATGACCTGAATAAAGGAATTGCCCTCCTGAGTGGTTATGCTTTCCTTATAAAAATGCCATGCACTGCCGTCGTCCAATATGAATATATCATTATGGCGCTGTTTCGGAAACGCATTGCCTTCTAAAATTTCCTGCATATCGGAAAATATCTGCAAATCTTTTCCCGTAAGGGCAAAAACCAGGCGGTACATCAGGTGATAACAAAGGGTCCCGATTCCGTTTTTATCAAAAAAGCATACTCCGCTCGGAAGATTGTCAAAGGCTTCCTTGACAGAGTTTCGTTTACTAAGCTTCATCAGTCATCACCTTCCTTTCCAAAAGTCAGGGTCAGTTTCCATTCACCGTCATCATCCTGCATTGCAGTATATATGCCGCTGTCAGCTAAAAGCCCTGACAGATTAGCACGGGAGTCGGTATTTATTGTAATAAAGACGCCTTCTTTTGTGCTTCCCGCATAAACCGTAAGGGTACTTATGCAATCAAGTGAGCGTTCTGTTATTTCTTCAAAGAAATCATACATGGCTATTATATGTACCGACAATACAGGTTTTGTAAGCTCCGAGTAAAATCCGCAGGTTATTCCGTACATTTCCAGATTGTCGAGGGACTCGCCAAATGTAAGTTCAAGTTCTTTTGGTTCCATCGAAGACATTTTGTCAGCCAAAAACACAAGATTGCTGCGGCGTTTCAGATAAGCTCCTATGACAAGCATTTTCTTAAGCAGCCTTACACGTTCTTCGTCATCATCGGATTGCTCTGTCTGTTCAATCAGTTTATCCATCAGACTAATCTGCTTTGCCGTGTCCTTCTGTATGATGTTGTAAAGGCGTTCCTGTTCTGCGATGTGTGCCTCCCTTGCTTTGACGGCATTTTCTTCCTCCAGAATAGCATTGCCATCCTCCAGATTTTCCTTGACTTCTTTCAGTTCGTCAAGTACTTTTAAAAGCGGCGACATATCTTCCGTCCATACCACATATCCTCCGTGAATGGGCGCACCGGAAAGTCTTACGCCGTCCTCCATCATAACGGGGGCTTTTTCTGCCTGCATAAGCAGTTGCGGGTCAACAGGCTTTGCCGTTTTAGAGGACAGAAATACTTTATGGGCTGTGTCAATTATCTGTACGCCCACAGTCGAAGCATCAAACAGTTCGCGGTAATGGGTGTTTGCCTGAATGAAGCCGCATCTGATGCAGATTTCAAGTATTGAGGCGTACATAAGGCAAATTATGGCTGTTACATCTCCGGCAACAAAGCGCACCCATTCTGCATTTGAATAGTAAAGTATCGCATATACAACCAGAATGATAATGGGAATAATCGTAAAGAAAATACGTTTTTTAAATATTCTTCGTTTTTTGCACAGTTCATAAAGCATCATCAAAGCACAGATAAACATCCATCCTAAGACCATATAATAGCCGATGGCGTATCCGTGATCAGAAGCCAGCCATACCGGTGCATCGGCAGGAAATGTAAACACAAACCGGTGAAAATCATTTGTTATTACCAGCAAAAAGAGGATGATTGTGGGTATGTAGAGCAGCATATTCTTTTTCTTCAGGGGATAGTCATGGGGATTTCCCATCGATAAAGCTACAAACACCGCAAACATCGGTATGAAGAGCATGGGCAGATAGAACAGATACCAAAGATATCTTGCGATATCCGGATAAAGTTCAACAGACACGAAATTATATTTTATTGTTCTTACCAAAAACCAGAATACCATAAGAAAGGCAATGGTGCTCATATATAGGCGTGCCTGTTTCTGAATGATACGGTTTCGTAGAGAAAATCCCCATACGATATACAGTCCGATATAGATAAAGGCGCGTAAAATTCCACACTGTCTCGGATAAATATTGCTATTTCCGATAATACGCATAACGTAAGCAATAATCAGCAACGTCGAAACGATACAAAATGTACGGATATTCTTTTTATCTGACTTCGTCACGACATCTTACCTCACTTTTTTAATAATCAAAACACGGACTATAACAAAAAACCTATTGACATCCAACCTTTAAAGATTAAGATTTCAATAGGTTTCAAGTAGTGCAGCCGGTGGGACTTGAACCCACACGAGCGCAATGCTCACAAGATCCTTAGTCTTGCGCGTATGCCAATTCCGCCACGACTGCAAGCTGTATGCGCTTATCTTGCGCTAACAGAGTATATATTATCACAAGGTCAAAATGTTGTCAACATATTTTTTAAAAAAATTGTATAAAAATCTCCGCAGCGTCAAATGACAACTGCGGAGTTTAAATTACATCTTAAGACTGTGATTACATTGTGGCAACCTTATTCAGTTCGCTCTGTGCCAAAGCATAAGCTACTATTCCAAGTCCGAATACTGCCAATACTATGTAGATGATTCCTGCGTTGGAATCTGAAGGCAAGCCGCTCTTTGCCTTTGCAATGTTAATCTTCTCGCCAAGCTTATACAGCCAGTACCATTCATAAATGCCACAGGTAATTATAGAGAGCAGTATTACCATTCCTCCTGAAGTACCTGCCTCACCTGAAGCCATATTTGAATCTTCCGTTAAAGTATAAATCCAATAAATTCCATAGATTCCGCAAGTAACAATCGATAAGACGATACATAAAGCTATATTTCTCTGTTGAATAGGCATATGTATTCTCTCCTTTCATATTTTTATCATTTTAATCATATAACATCTTATTTTATATGTCAATAAAATAATTGTCCCGTGCATTTGGTTTACGATAATTTTCCCTATTAAAAATAATCTAATTTTGTATTGATTTTTGAGGACTTATACTATATAATAATGTTGTTTGCAGTCGTGGCGGAATTGGCATACGCGCATGATTCAGGTTCATGTCCGCTTACGCGGGTGTGGGTTCAAGTCCCATCGACTGCATTTTCCTTATTATATGTTATATGGGTGCTTTGCGGTGCAAAGCACTCTTTAAATGTCATTTTTTGTCTATACTCGCGAATTGCTTCGCAATTTGCTCGTTATAAAAACGGTACTTCGTGCCTATCAAGGTACGGGGATTTAACCCCGCACCTTAATATCATTTTTGTCTATACTCGCGAATTGCTTCGCAATTTGCTCGTTATAAAAACGGTACTTCGTGCCTATCAAGGTACGGGGATTTAACCCCGCACCTTAATATCATTTTTGTCTATACTCGCGAATTGCTTCGCAATTTGCTCGTTATAAAAACGGCACTTCGTGCCTCTCAAGGTACGGGGATTTAACCCCGCACCTTGAGAAACTAGCCCACCGCCTTTAGGCAGTGGGCTGGTTTCAAGTTTTTATACACTATATCTTGTGTTCTTTTTAAAATTATTTCACTATATTTTGTATTATCCTCTAGACAACCACAACCATTAGTGCTATAATAACTTTCGTAATACAATTTGTAGCACAATATAATGTTATTGTGAGCCGGTAAAATGCTATCCGAACACAATATTTAGTATTTGATTGTGTAATATGTTTTGGGGAAAGGAAGTTCCGTCAATGAAAGTTATTAAAAGAGACGGTCGTGAGGTTATGTACGACCGCAACAAAATTATATTAGCCATACAAAAGGCTAATGATGAAGTGCCTCCACGTGAAAAGATTTCAGAGGACAAAATCGAAGGCATTGTAGCTTCAATCGAGAACAGAGGCTACGAAACAATGCAGGTTGAAGACATTCAGGATATTATCGAGCAGAAGCTTATGGCTGAGAAAAAATTTGTTCTCGCCAAGACTTACATTATATACAGATACACACGTGAACTTGTCCGTAAGGCAAACACTACGGACGACTCAATTATGAGCCTTATAAAGAACAGCAATAAGGAAGTTATGGAGGAGAATTCCAACAAAAACGCTGTCATCGCTTCTACGCAGCGTGACCTTATAGCAGGCGAGGTTTCAAAGGACCTTACAAGGCGTGTACTTTTACCTGAGAAGATTTCAAAGGCTCATGACGAGGGCGTTCTGCATTTCCATGACGCGGATTACTTTTTACAGCCTATTTTTAACTGCTGTCTTATCAACATCAAGGATATGCTTGACAACGGTACCGTTATAAATGCAAAGCTTATTGAAAGTCCTAAGAGCTTTCAGGTAGCCTGCACGGTTATGACACAGATTATATCAAGCGTTGCCAGCAGCCAGTACGGCGGACAGTCTGTGGATATAAGACATCTTGGCAAATATCTCCGCAAGACATACGACAAGGCTTACAAGCACTATACGGAAGACCTTCACAAGAATGATGAAGAGGCTCGTGAGCTTGCAAGGGACAAGATGATGGATGACCTTAAGAGCGGTGTACAGACTATACAGTATCAGATAAATACGCTTATGACCACAAACGGACAATCTCCTTTCGTCACACTCTTCCTTTGCCTTGATGAGAATGACCCTTATGTCGATGAAGTCGCTCTCATAATCGAAGAGATATTTAAGCAGCGTATTGAAGGTATTAAGAATGAGCAGGGTGTATATGTTACTCCTGCATTCCCTAAACTTATATATGTGCTTGATGAGCATAACTGCCTTAAGGGCGGAAAGTACGATTACCTCACAAAGCTTGCGGTAAAATGTTCTGCAAAGCGTATGTATCCTGATTACATTTCTGCAAAGAAAATGCGTGAAAATTACGAAGGAAACGTATTTTCATGTATGGGTTGCCGAAGCTTCTTAAGCCCTTGGAAGGATGAAAACGGAAACTATAAGTGGGAAGGACGTTTCAACCAGGGTGTTGTAAGCCTTAACCTTCCGCAAATCGGTATTATTGCAAACGGTGATGAAGAAGTATTCTGGGAGCTTATGGAGGAGCGTCTTGCTCTTTGCTACGAGGCTCTTATGTGCCGACACAGGGCTCTTGAGGGTACAATATCCGATGTCAGCCCTATTCACTGGCAGTACGGTGCCATTGCAAGGCTTAAGAAGGGCGAAAAGATAGACAAGCTTCTTCACAACGGTTACTCTACCCTCTCACTCGGTTATATCGGTCTTTACGAAGTAACCAAGCTTATGACCGGCGAGAGCCATACTACCGAGAAGGGTCTTAAGTTTGCTCTCAAGGTTATGAACAGACTGCATGACGCTACGGAAACATGGAAGAAGAATACAGGACTTGGCTTTGGTCTTTACGGCACTCCTGCCGAGAGCCTCTGCTACCGTTTTGCAAGCATTGACAAGAAGAAATTCGGTTCAATCAAGGATGTTACCGACAAGGGTTATTACACCAACTCTTACCATGTTGATGTAAGAGAGAAAATAGACGCTTTCAGCAAATTTGATTTTGAGAGCCAGTTCCAGGTTATTTCAAGCGGCGGTGCAATTTCTTATGTTGAAATACCGAATCTCAGAAATAATCTCGAGGCTATCGAGGAGCTTGTAAAATACATTTATGACCATATTCAGTATGCTGAGTTCAACACACGTTCAGACTATTGCCATATATGCGGATTTGACGGTGAAATTCAGGTAAATGACGACCTTGAATGGGTATGCCCAAGCTGTGGCAACAAAGACAAATCTAAAATGAATGTTACCAGAAGAACCTGCGGATATCTTGGCGAGAATTTCTGGAATGTCGGAAAAACAAAGGAAATCAAATCAAGAGTACTGCACATATAGTATGACGCTAATAACTGCATTTGAAGGAATCACTCATTTCGTTCCGAAGGAGGACATATGAACTACGCTGATATCAAGCAATATGATGTTGCTAACGGTCCAGGCGTAAGAATATCACTCTTTGTAAGTGGCTGCACGCACCACTGCAAAGAGTGTTTTAATGAAGAAGCCTGGGATTTTAATTACGGAAAACCGTTTACACAAGCCGAAATAGACAGAATAATCGAATATTTATCCCCAAATTATATAAAAGGGTTGACCATACTCGGAGGCGAGCCGTTTGAACATTCCAACCAGAAGGGTATTCTTCCTCTTATCAGAAAATTCCGTGAGGTTTATCCTGACAAAAGCCTGTGGTGCTATTCCGGATACGACTTCGAAAAGGACATTATGGGAAGAATGTACAAGGAATGGCCTGAGACAAAGGAAATAGTAGAGAATACGGATGTTATCGTAGACGGCGAATTTATGGCAGATTTAAAGAAAGTAGGACTTCGATTTAAAGGCTCTACAAACCAGAGAATCATCTGTGTAAAGGATTACCTCGAAACAGGAAAAATAGTACTTTGGGACGAACTTAACCCACTGGAAAAATATTAAATCAAAAGGATTGGTTGACAAATATGAACATAACAATAAAATACCTCAACGAAAATGTTAAACGCTTGGAATACATCGACGGCAAATCAGATTGGATTGACTTAAGGAGTGCACAAAGGGTTGAACTTAAAGCCGGTGAATTTAAGCTTATACATCTCGGCGTGGCAATGCAGCTTCCTGTGGGATACGAAGCCCACATAGCTCCAAGAAGCAGCACTTTTAAAAATTTCGGAATAATTCAGGCTAACAGCGTCGGCATAGTAGACTGTTCATACTGCGGTGATAATGACTGGTGGTATTTCCCTGCAATAGCAATGAGAGACACGGTAATAGAGGCCGGCGACAGAATATGCCAGTTCAGAATCATGGAAAATCAGCCACACATTGATTTCACGGAGGTTTCACTCCTGTCGAATCCTGACCGCGGCGGTATCGGAAGCACCGGTAAAAATTAAATATTCTTTTAAAAAACGATAGTGATACTTTGATAAACGTTAAGATGCCCCCAATTGTCAGATTTTTGGTCTGACGGTTGGGGGTATCTTACATCTCTACCGTTTTCATTTTAATCAATGCTCGCGAATATAGCCTCATTTACAGGAACAGTCCGAAAGCGACAAGCACTATGATACCAAGTACTATTCTGTAATATCCGAATACTTTAAAATCATTTTTCTTGATATATGACATAAGGAATCTGATAGCTGCTACCGATACCAAAAATGCAACTGTCATTCCAAGCAGAAGTATCACAATCTCTGAAGCAGAAAAAGCCAAACCGTGCTTTAATATCTTTAAAAGGCTTGCGCCAAACATAACAGGTATTCCCAGGAAAAATGTAAACTCTGCAGCGACATATCGTGATGTACCTATGAGTATGGCTCCAAGAATTGTTGCGCCTGAACGTGACGTTCCCGGAATAAGTGCAAGAAGCTGAAACACACCTATAAAGAATACTGTTTTGTAATCCAGCTTTTCAAGCGTATCAATGGAAGCCTTCCTGTTTTTATTTCTATTCTCAACAATTATAAACAGTATTCCGTATACAATAAGCATAATCGCTACAACCGTAGAATTATAGAAATATTTATCTATCACGTCATCAAACAGAAGACCTATAACTGCGGCAGGAAGACATGCAACAATTACCTTATACCATATGCTCATGGTATCCAGCTTTTCCTGTCTGCTTTTCTTAGGTGACAGGGGATTGAGCTTGTGAAAATACATCACAACTACTGCCATTATCGCGCCTAACTGTATTACCACCTCAAACATTTCCCAAAATTCTTTGCTGACATTCAGGTGTATAATCTCATTCAGGATAATCATATGTCCTGTGCTACTTATCGGAAGCCATTCCGTAATGCCTTCCACAATACCTATAAGTATAACTTTTAATATTTCAAGAAAATCCATAATGTCTCCAATAAATTACTGTTTTGGAACTGAGCTGTCATAAATAAGATCCATAGCCTTTTGCAAAAGCATATTCTTCTGAACATACTCTTTGTCATATTTTTCAAGAAGTGCCTCTCCGTCAGAATATCCTACGCTCTGTGCAAATTCATCAAGATTGTTCTTGTACTCCTTAGTCGTAAGAGTAAGTCCTTCCTTTTCAACAACCTGCTGCAAAATCATTTCCTGAAGAACCACTCTCTTGGCATACTCCTCGATAGTGCAGCCAAATCTGTCCTGACAGTACTCTTCCGTCTCCATATTGTATATAGCCGCATACATATCCATTGATGAAGTAGTTCTCTCAATCTGCTCTTTCAAAACGTCTTCTGGATATGAAGACACCTTTGTATTGTTCATAATGGTCTCGATAATCTCTTCATATCTGTTGGAATGCTTTTCTTCTTCCAGTTTGGTCTCATACATATCACGTATTGACTTCCTGTATCCTTCAGCCGTAGTATATTTTCCGGATGTCAGTGTATTAACAAATCCGTCCGTAAGAGACGGAACAGTGCCGGAATATGCCGTAACAACGGCAACGGTAAATGTTATTTCCTGACCTCTGTACTTTTCACCTTCAAATGTGTCTGAAATAATACATTTAATCTGCTTTGTACGTCCCGGAAGCATACCTACCAGAGATTCTTCAAAATTCTCATAATTATCCGATATACTGCCTGAACCGAGAACAACGTCATAATCATCGCTTGTGGAAAGTTCCGGAAGATACATACCGTCAGCGTCGGTTGCCTTAACCTGTATGGTAACCTTATCACCAAGACTTACCTTCTGATCAGTGGTTTCTGTCCATGTAGTAGCATTTTCAAGTACTTTCTGAATGTATGCATCAACCTCTGACTCCTCTACAACTCTGTTGTCAGGAGTATATTCAACACCTTTGTACTCTGCAAGCTCTGTTATATAATCCTTTGCATCGTAACCGTAATCAATGGTAATCTTTCTGTTGCATCCTGAAAACACAGCCATACCAAGCACAAGTGTAAGGCATATGCTAATTTTTCTAAGTAATGACTTTTTCATCGTAAAAATCCATCCTCTGATATAATATATTTATTTGAAGTCTATATCTATTTATACCACATTTTTAGTGATTTTCATAGTCCTATATTCAAATTCACAAAATTTACAAACATTATCCTACAGATCGCAGTTATTAACCGTACGCGGAAACGGTATGACATCCCTGATATTGCCCATTCCCGTAAGATACATTACCAGACGTTCAAAGCCAAGTCCAAAGCCGGCATGTCTTACCGAGCCGTATCTTCTCAAATCAAGATAAAATTCATAATCCTTTTCGTCAAGTCCCAGCTCCTCCATACGCACCGTCAGCTTATCAAGCTCATCTTCACGTTGGCTGCCTCCTATAATCTCGCCGATTCCCGGCACCAGACAGTCCATTGCAGCCACCGTTTTGCCGTCATCATTAAGTTTCATATAGAACGCTTTTATGTCCTTAGGATAATCGGTCACAAACACCGGACCTTTAAATATCTTTTCCGTAAGATATCTCTCATGCTCGGTCTGCAAATCGCAGCCCCACGATACCTTATATTCAAATTCATCATTGTGTTCCTTAAGAAGCTCTATTGCTTCAGTGTATGTCACATGTCCAAAATCCGAATTAAGAACACCGTTAAGTCTTTCAAGAAGTTCCTTGTCAACATAGGTGTTGAAAAACTCCATCTCCTCCTTCGCATTTTCACAGACATATGAAATCACATACTTAAGCATATTTTCAGCAAGCATCATATCATCCTGCAAATCAGCAAATGCTATCTCCGGCTCAATCATCCAAAATTCTGCCGCATGCCTTGTGGTGTTGGAATTTTCAGCGCGAAAGGTGGGTCCAAATGTATATATATTCTTAAAAGCACAGGCATACGCTTCACCGTTAAGCTGTCCGCTCACGGTAAGAGACACGGGCTTTTTGAAGAAATCCCTGTCATAATCCGCATTACCGTCTTCAAGTCTTGGCAGATTGTCCAAATCAAGCGTGGTAACCCTGAACATCTCTCCCGCGCCCTCGCAGTCACTCGACGTAATGATAGGCGTATGAACATACACAAAATCTCTCTCCTGAAAAAACCTGTGTATGGCATAAGCCGTCAGCGAACGCACCCTGAAAACCGCCTGAAATGTATTCGTTCTTGGTCTTAAATGAGAAATTGTCCTCAAATATTCAAATGAATGTCTTTTCTTCTGAAGCGGGTAATCCGGTGTAGATTCTCCCTCCACACACACTTCATCTGCCTGTATCTCAAACGGCTGCTTTGCGTCAGGCGTGGCTACAAGCGTACCGCTCACCATAACGGCAGAACCAACATTCAGCCTGCAGATTTTATCAAAATTCTCAAGTTTCGCATCATAAACGACCTGCAGACTCTCAAAAAACGTGCCGTCATTTATCACGATAAATCCAAAGCTCTTAGAAGCTCTTATGCTCTTTACCCAGCCTCCGACTTTTACATTACTGTTCACATAAGCACTGCTGTTCTTATACAGCTCTCTCACACTGACTAAATCCATGGTACTATCATCCTCACTGCAAAATGTACGCAAAAACTGCTCCCTCCTTAATTACTCCAATTCCGCATAGAAAAAACTCCCCGAGTAGGATTCGAACCTACGACCCTTCGGTTAACAGCCGAATGCTCTACCGCTGAGCTATCGAGGAATATCTCTGATTTAACAAAATATCATATTTTAAATCGAAGCGACGTGATTCGAACACGCGACCTCTGCGTCCCGAACGCAGCGCTCTACCAAACTGAGCCACGCTTCGAGGTATTATTACCAAACACTGAAATAATACCACTATTTTCAAAGAATTGCAAGAATTTTCTGCTCAATTATTCGGGATAAGGAAATGGATACTGGTATTTAGGGGGGGATTTTACGGATTTATCACTATTTCTCCGTTTTCTATCTGTATTATCCTGTCTGCACACTCTGCCACATGTATGTCATGAGTAACGAGTATGATGGTTTTACCTTTAGCCGCCAGCTTTCTTAAAATTTTTATTATATCTTCTGTATTTTCCTTATCCAATGCTCCTGTCGGCTCGTCAGCCAGTATAATCTCCGTATCAGATGCCAACGCCCTTGCTATGGCTACACGTTGTTTCTGTCCTCCTGATATTTTTGTGGGCAACTGCCTTGACAATTCATTTATTCCAAGTTCAGAAAGTAAAGTCTTTATGGTTTCTTTTCTCTTACCTTTCGGCACTTTTCTTGCCAGCATAGGCAGTTCGATATTTTCATATACCGTATCAGTTTCTATAAGGGCAAAATGTTGAAATACAAATGTGATATATTTCTTTCTGTATTCCTGTATATTCTTTTTCTCTACCTTTTTCCCATCTATATATACTTCTCCCTCATCCCATTTATCAATAAGTCCTATCATATTAAGCAGGGTAGTTTTTCCCGAACCCGAGCTTCCCATAACGGCGACAAATTCACCTTTATCTATTTTGAGATTAATATTTTTCAGAGCATGCACCTCATAAAACTTGCCCTTGTAAGTTTTGCTTATATTTTTTAATTCTATCATAATTCCCTGTATTTCATTCCTTTCCTCTGATAAGATTTACCGTATCATAATTGTACAAAATCACTAACGGAACTATACTTGCCACCGCTGTTATCAATATGCATATAATCGGCATATCTATCATATTTCTTCCGTAATGTATTGCTCTGTATACGCTTGCCTGATAATCAGAAGCGGCACGTCCGGCAAGCATAAGTCCTGTAAGAGCAAATGCAATTATCTCTGATACTGCCACTCTCACAGCATTTTCAAGAACACATATAAGGCTGACCTGCCAGTATTTTACTCCGCTGCAATACATTATTCCAAAAGTACGCTTTCTAAGAAGTACCGCCACCGCTGATGATGACGAAATCGCTATTATGCAAAGTCCAAGCATTACCAAGAGTATTCCAAGCGTTTCGCTTATCTGCTCCTTGTTTTCCTCCTCGTATTCCTCAAACATTTCATTGAGATTTTTAATATCTAACGATATACCGTTTCTTTCAGCTATATTGTATATCTTTTCTTTTATATCTGATGCGTCAGCATCTTCCTCGATTATATAAAGCACCTTCATATAACTATATTGCGTGTTATAATCATTAGCATCATCATCTGACAGATAATCACCATAATCATTTACTATAACATAGTTGTCAAGACAAACAGGGTTGCCTATGCTGACCGTGTATCCTTCTGTCGGAAACCATTTAAGTCCCTTAGACAGAACATCCGCTATTTCATATACCTTATTTTCACTTTTAAGCGTAAGCTGTTTGCCAAGCAAGCGCTTGTTTACGCTGTTTCCTATATATACCACATCTTCTGTGGAGGATAAATTTTTAATATTTTGCCCCTTGTGAAGAACGCACTGCAAAAGTTCAGGTTCCATATGTATACACTGTACATGCCCTGCTTCCTTACTGCTTTCATCCATACACACATACTTTCCTGCACATAGAACGCCCGGCAAATCCTGAATTTCCATAATAGTCCTTTTAAGCCCCTTTGTAATCTCGGGATTTGTAAAATCCATTGAAGTTAATCTGACCCTATATATCAGATTGCAGCCCATAGCGGATACTGACTTTGTTTCATCCAATTCATATCTGCTTTCTCTGTAATTGACAAGCACATTTTCCGTAAGAACAAGGGAAATAACAGATACCAGCATTACCGACACAAATGTTTTCCATCTTTGACATATAAATCTGAATGTATAGGTAAATACAAGTTTCATCACATCACCCCCGACTCAACCAAAGACTGATAAAGTTCTTTTTTACGAATAATAATCATAGGCACAATGCTTATAATTATGGTGGTAAGCGGTATGCCTACCATAAGCATGGCAAGTTCAATCAATGTGCTGACTATGATTCCACCTCCAAAAATAATGCCATACAATATATTAATGAACAGCAAAATAAATGAAGCCACAACACATAACTTCATAATATCAAGAAACATTCTCTTGTAAATCATGTCATTACTCATACCGTATATCTTGGATATAACTATTTCTTCCCGTCTGGCATATACCCAGAATTCTACTGCAATAAGGCAATTAACAATAGCAAAGGCATAAAACATCATACCCATTTTAGTATCTAGATATGTAACCTTATACTCAACTATATCGCTCATTGCAGAAATATCACACAGTGCAACACCATTTGTATTATTCACTATATCCCTTATCTTTTCTATCTCACTGAGTTTATCGGCATCATCCGTCTGCGCAAGAAGGGATACCCTTATTCCTCCGCTAAGTTCGCGTTTGGATTCTGCATCCATACCATTATAAAGAATATATATTTTACTGTCCCAAAAATCCGACTTTCTGTTGCCCAACACTCCTGCTATTTTGTATTTTTTACCGCCTATAGTCAGATACTCAGTTCCTTTTGGAAGCGAATTTTTTATGCCCTGTCCTATGATTACGTCAGGCACTCCTCCACCACCGCCCCTCTCCGGAATATCCGATACAAAATCATACCTTGACAAATCTTTTGCACAAATTATAACACTTACCTTAGAGGTTGTATTTCTCTCTTTTACATATCTGTGTATATCCTCAAGAATAAGATTTACCTCGCAGTTCTTGGCAATTTCAGCTATATAATCATCCACTTCTTCAGCTTCATATTCCCTGTCGACAGTCACATAATAGCTATAATTATACGTTGTATTCTCTACGTCCTTTACCCAGTTCTCCGTTCTGTTATATTCATGCACAGTGACGAATACTGCCACCAAAGCGACAATTATACATATAAGCATATATATATCAACCAATTTATGCTTAAGTATCCTCATCTTAACCTCCATTCCAAAGTTAGCACAGATTCGCGGCCGCAAACTTCAATTTGCGGTCGCGATGTCCATTTACAGCCTGTCTCCTCTCCTGAATATGACCCTCAAAAGCTTCTGATACCCATATTCACGCACATAACAGCTCCACTCTATGCTTCCTTTGCTGTTTTCTTCTAATAGTGCAGTGGCCTGCCACATATCACCTTTACTTACATTTCCCAATTCAAAATTGTAAGTAAACCGGTTTGAATTGATATCCTGCGATATAATTTCACCGTCTGACTCTCTCACGACATTTATCTTCTTTACCGCACCGGTTTCCAATTCGCCCGTAATTTCCATTCTGGCAGAAGCACAACTGCCAAACATTGCCCATATATATCCGCAATTACGAATTTCATCCGTTTCTTTTATATATGTCTTTCTCTGTCCGGAATATACTTCACTCCGCAACTTTACTTCTTCCTGCGGCGTAAAAAGCCATACTCCAAAAAATATAAGTGCAACAGCAAGGATACTTAATACCACTATTGCTATAATTTTTCGTTTACTCATAGTTTTCCCTCCTTTAAAAATATTTATTTCCTCAAAGAACAGATACCCTGCTCCCTTTATCTCTCGTAATAATATAAACATATTTTATCACTTATACACATATATGTCAATTATTGTCAAAATGCGGTATACATTTGCAAATATACGAGCTTTTATGTGTGCCGCAAGGCACACATAAAAAAAACACACTGTTTTATACAAAACAGTGTGCACAATATCATTCTTATGCTAACTTAGACTTAGCAAGGTCTGCAAGCTGTGTAAATGCAGCTGCATCATTGATTGCCATCTCTGACAATACCTTTCTGTTAAGATCAACATTTGCTAACTTAAGACCATACATAAACTTGCTGTATGAAAGACCATTCATTCTTGCTGCAGCATTGATTCTTGCAATCCATAACTGTCTGAACTGTCTCTTTCTCTGCTTTCTGCCTGCATATGATGATGTCAATGCTCTCATTACAGACTGCTTAGCAACTCTGTACTGCTTAGAACGAGCGCCTCTGTAACCTTTAGCTAACTTCAATACTCTATTGTGCTTCTTCTTTGCGTTTAATCCGCCTTTAATTCTTGCCATCGGTGATAATCCTCCTTTTCTTCAATATATACCTTAGATGTAAGGTAAAATCTTCTTCATATTCTTAATATTTGTTGAGTCTGTCAAAGTTGCCTTTCTAAGATTTCTCTTTCTCTTAGCTGACTTCTTTGTCAAAATGTGGCTCTTGTAAGCCTTCATTCTCTTTAATTCACCTGTTCCGGTCTTCTTAAAACGCTTTGCTGCTGCTTTGCTTGTCTTAATTTTTGGCATTAAATTTTCCTCCTTATGGGTTATAAATTTATTTTAACGTTTTTCAGTTAAAAACATCTGTATGCTCCTGCCTTCAAGCTTTGGAGCCTTCTCAACTACCGCAACATCACTAAGTCTCTCTGCAAACTCATCGAGAATACCCTTAGTAGTCGCCATATGTGCCATCTCTCTGCCTCTGTAACGGAGTGTAACCTTAACTCTGTCGCCGTTCTTTATAAACTTTCTGGCAGCATTTACCTTGGTATTAATGTCATTCTCTTCTATGTTAGGAGATAAGCGAACTTCTTTAACTTCTATAACCTTCTGCTTCTTCTTCGCTTCCTTTTCCCTTCTTGCCTGCTCATATCTGTACTTTCCTGCATCCACAATCTTGCACACAGGCGGATTGGCATTGGCTGCTATCTTGACAAGGTCCAAGCCTGCTTCCTTCGCCTTCTTATAAGCATCCTTAGATGACATTACACCTAACTGCTCACCATCTTCACCGATAAGTCTGACTTCCTTATCGCGTATCTGTTCGTTAATAACTAAATCGCTAATAACCGTACACCTCCGAAATGTTTTTCAAAAAAATAAGCAGATAGGCAAAATCTATCCACTCAAACAATACACTTCCAATTCCAGAAATGTTACTGTATAAACCCGGGTCACACATATATGCCAAGGTGAGAGCGGAACTCTGCTTTGTTTTTCAACTCCATTAATATAACATAGCTTGCAGGGTGTGTCAACATTTTTTTAAAAAAATATACTACTTTTTTAATCGGTTTTTCAAAACCTTGTATTGCCATATCCATACTTACGTGATATGATATGTATAACTTAAACGAAAAGGAGTACGTTATGAATAAATTTATTATCTCTACCGATAACACGGCAGATTTGCCGGACAGCTTTATCAAAGAAAATGATATCGATATCCACAACCTTTTCTATTCCATTGATGATGTAGTATATGGTGCTGACAATGCTCTTGAGCCAAAAGAATTTTATTCCAGAATGAGAAACGGTGCCATGCCTACCACTATGGCATCTAATCCTGACGAAAGTGCCTCTCTTTTCAAGAAACGCATTGAACAGGGCTATGACATTATCCATATAGCATTTTCTTCAGGTCTGAGTTCTTCCTATAACAATGCCGTTATCGGAAAGGATATGGTACTTGAAGAATACCCTGACGCAAAAATCACCGTCATAGATTCCCTTTCCGCTTCCATGGGCGAGGGACTTCTGGTATATAAGGCTATAATGCAGGCTAAAGCCGGCAAATCATATGACGAAGTAGTTTCATATATTGAAGAGAACAAGCTTCACATTTCACATCAGTTTACGGTTGATGACCTCGGTCATCTTTACAGAGGCGGACGTGTTTCAAAGACCGCTGCCGTATTGGGAACCATCGTCGGAATAAAGCCGATTCTCCATGTCAATGATGAGGGAAAGCTCATACCTGTCGCAAAGGTACGAGGCAGAAAAAAGTCTCTTATAACTCTTGTTGACAACATGGAAATGTCTATGGGCAAATACAGAGAACTCAACGACGTAGTATTCATAAGCCACGGAGACGCTCTTGAAGACGCAGAATTTGTAGGAAATCTTATCAAAGAACGTTTTGGAATAACAAACATAGTATACAATATGATATGCCCTACAATAGCCTCTCACTCAGGTCCCGGTACTATCGCTCTGTTCTTTATGGCAGAGGACAGACTCGCAAGCAATGTAAGTAAATAAAACACTTTAAAAAGAACTGCCCGAAATGAGCAGTTCTTTTTTATGTGACCGTTTTCTGTTATTTCAGCATAGACTTCTCATCTACTTTAATTTTCTTAGCCACTCCGGCATTCTTTCTGATTCTTATGGATTTCATTAAACCAAAGGAAATACCTGCAATCACAAGTAAAACACCTGATATCACAGCAATCCATGCAAAGCTTACAAAAGCATTTGGCTTTTTCTTAAGAAGATTGTTTTTGTCTGATACTACATAGTATAACTTTTCGCTCTGACCCTTTGAAGGCTCTGTGTCATATGTGTATTCCCTGACTATCTCCTCATCCATACGGTTGAAGAGCACCTGAGCCTTATACTCTGTGTCAGATATTTTTTCCCACGAAGTTACATAGCCTCCGATTTCTCTTACGGAATCGTCGCTCTTAGCAAGATACATATATGTTATAAAGCAAGCCACTGACAAAATAAGTGTCACAACAGATACTACCTTTAAAATTTTTCTTTTATTAGTTGGTGTCATATGAATTAATTCCTCCTACTTGAAATACTCTACGCCTGACTCAAATATCTTTAAGTCCTGCTCGCCATATATATTGATAGCTACCGACTGTCCGCGTCTCTCTGAATGAGCCATCTTTCCAAGACATCTTCCGTCCGGGCTTGTAATACCTTCAATAGCCATATATGAACCGTTTACATTCCATTCTTCGTCCATGCTTACGTTTCCGTCCAAATCACAATACTGTGTAGCAACCTGACCGTTTGCAAACAGCTTGTCAAGCCATTCCTTAGGTGCAACAAATCTTCCCTCTCCGTGAGAAGCAGGATTTGTATATACACCGCCAAGAACTGCGTTCTTAAGCCAAGGCGACTTATTTGTAACTACCTTAGTGTATACCATCTTGGAAATGTGTCTGTTGATGGTATTAAATGTAAGCGTAGGTGAAGACTCATTCTGTCCTACTATCTCTCCGTTTGGCACAAGTCCCAGCTTTATCAGTGCCTGGAAACCGTTACATATACCAAGGGCAAGTCCGTCACGCTCGTTAAGCAGCTTCATAACCGCCTCTTTAAGTTTTGCATTTCTGAAAGCCGTAGCAAAGAACTTAGCTGAGCCGTCCGGTTCATCACCTGCACTAAATCCGCCCGGGAACATAATAATCTGTGCATTGTTTATAGACTTTTCAAACACATCAACAGATTCTCTTATTCCCTGTGCGTCAAGATTTCTGAATACCTTGACATCTACATTTGCACCTGCACGCTCAAAAGCCTTTTTGCTGTCATACTCACAGTTAGTACCCGGGAACACAGGGATAAATACCGTAGGCTTTGCCACTTTATTTTTGCAAATGTATATATCCTTTGTATCATACAGTTTACTTTCAACCGGAGTTGTATCCTTTGAAGCCTTTGTAGGGAATACCTTTTCAAGAGGCTTCTTCCATGCCTCAAGAGCTTCCTTAATGTCAATCACGGTGCCGTATGCTTCAAATGCAGCATTATCGGTAACTTCACCCACAAGTTCATACTTGTAATTTACCTTGTCAAGCTTGTCTGCCGGCACTTCAGCCACAATATTTCCGTACTCTTTTGCAATAAGCATATTCTTATCATACGAATCTGCAATCTTAACTCCGAGCATATTACCGAATGCCATCTTGCTTACTGCCGCAAGCACACCCTTTCCGTCAAGTGCATAAGCCGATACGATGACACCGTCAGCCATGAGCTTTGCAATAGCTCCATACATTTCTTTAATCTGCTCATAATCCGGCAAATCATATTCATTCTTGACTATACTGAACTTAACCAGCTTATTTCCCGGTGCTTTAAGCTCCGGAGTAATGATATCCTTTTCCTCAGCAATATCTACCGCAAATGATACAAGGGTCGGCGGAACATCTATATCGTTAAATGTACCTGACATACTGTCCTTACCGCCGATAGACGGAAGTCCGAAGCCAAGCTGTGCCTCATAAGCGCCGAGAAGTGCAGCAAACGGCTGGCTCCAACGCCTTTTATCCTCTGTCATTCTTCTGAAATATTCCTGGAATGTAAATCTAATCTTTCTGTAATCTCCGCCCGCTGCCACAATCTTTGCAACAGACTCTATTACTGCATATGTTGCTCCATGGTATGGACTCCACTTAGAAAGGTATGGGTCAAAACCATAGCTCATCATAGTAACGGTATCACATTTTCCCGTAAGCACAGGGAGCTTTGCTACCATAGTCTGAACAGGAGTAAGCTGATACTTTCCGCCAAACGGCATATACACCGAACCGGCTCCTATAGAGCCGTCAAACATCTCGACAAGACCCTTTTGTGAACATACATTAAGGTCTGAAAGTGTATTAAGCCATGCAGCCCTAACATCATCAGTATCGCTCTTCTCATCAAAGAAGCACTCCGCCTTTGACGGCATATCCACAGCCACATCTGTTTCCTGATGTGCTCCGTTGGTATCAAGAAAAGCTCTGCTGATATTGACAATTTCCTTGCCTCGCCAAGAAAGTACAAGTCTTGGTTCCTCTGTAACCACTGCCACACGGGTAGCCTCAAGGTTTTCCTCGGCAGCATATTTCATAAATTCATTTACATTCTTAGGATCTACCACAACAGCCATACGCTCCTGTGATTCGGATATGGCTATCTCGGTTCCGTCAAGACCTGCGTACTTTTTAGGTACAAGGTCGAGATTAACCTTAAGTCCGTCAGCCAGCTCACCGATAGCAACCGATACGCCGCCTGCACCGAAGTCATTACATTTCTTTATAAGTCTGCTTACTTCTTCACGTCTGAATAATCTTTGTATTTTACGCTCTGTAGGGGCATTACCTTTCTGAACCTCAGCTCCGCATGTCTCGATGGATGCTTCCGTATGCACCTTAGAAGAACCTGTGGCACCGCCGCAGCCGTCACGTCCCGTTCTTCCTCCGAGAAGAATAATTACATCTCCCGGGTCTGAAGTTTCTCTTATAACGGCACGTCTTGGAGCAGCACCCATTACCGCTCCTATCTCCATTCTTTTTGCCACATAATCAGGATGATATATCTCGCCTACATATCCTGTGGCAAGACCTATCTGATTTCCGTATGAGCTGTATCCGCTGGCAGCTCCGCGCACCAGTTTTTTCTGCGGAAGCTTACCCTTAAGTGTCTCATCTATGGAAACGGTAGGATCTGCCGCACCCGTAACACGCATAGCCTGATATACATAGGTACGTCCTGAAAGCGGGTCTCTGATAGCACCGCCAAGACATGTAGCAGCACCACCGAACGGTTCAATCTCCGTAGGATGGTTATGTGTTTCATTCTTAAAGTTTACAAGCCACTCCTCAGTAACACCGTCTACCTGTACAGGAACGACAATACTGCAGGCATTTATCTCGTCAGATTCCTCCTGATCTGCAAGCTTTCCCTCTTTTTTAAGCTTTCTCATAGCCATAAGAGCAAGGTCCATAAGGCATACAAACTTGTCATCCCTGCCCTTAAAAATCTCTTCCCTGTCTGCAAGATACCTGTTATATGTATCCACTATCGGCTTATTGTAAAAACCTTCGTCAAACTCAACATTTTTAAGTTCGGTAGAAAAAGTAGTATGACGGCAATGGTCTGACCAGTATGTATCAAGCACCCTTATCTCCGTCATGGAAGGGTCACGTTTCTCTTCATTTTTGAAATATTTCTGAATATGCAAAAAATCCTTAAATGTCATTGCAAGGTTAAGCGAACCGTACAATTCTTTCAGCTTGTCCTCTCCCATATCGCAGAAGCCGTCAAATATAATAACATCCTCCGGCTCTTCAAAATTAGTTACAAGTGTTTCCGGCTTGTCAACACTTGCAAGTCTTGAATCTACCGGGTTAAGGCAGTGATTCTGTATCTTTTTAAGTTCCTCGCCGTCTATTCCTCCTGATATGACATATGTTGTTGCAGATTTGATAATAGGCGTCTCATTTTCATTAAAAAACTTAACACACTGTTCTGCCGAATCTGCTCTCTGGTCAAACTGTCCAGGCAGATATTCTACTGAAAAGCTCACATCCTGCGCCGAAACCGGAAACTCTTCTTCGTATACATTAT
Source organism: uncultured Eubacterium sp. (assembly GCA_945920185.1). GTDB lineage: Bacteria > Bacillota > Clostridia > Lachnospirales > Lachnospiraceae > CAMEJP01. Next base: position 28,029 of record CAMEJP010000008.1, read on the forward strand.
CTACAGGCGGTTCTGAAAATACGGTAGTAAGCGCCTTCCTGTAAGTATCCTCTGACAAATTCTCAATGTCATATCTTATGAGAACTCTTACGTCCGTAACCTTTTTTATGCCTAAGTAGCTGTGAATCTCTTCTTTTAACTCCTTAGCCTTGACAGCAAAAGGTTCTTTCTTCTCCACAAACACTCTTTTTACCTTGCTCATATGTAACCTCCGAGTCTAAAATAATCAAATATTATCATATCATATTTTGATAGCAAATACAAGAAATTTCATTGATTTACTAAAGACTGTCATTCAATATTTTCCCAAAATTTTCGGCTGGTATGGGATACCGTCTGTGCATTTACCTCTTCGTAATCAGCCCATTCTCTCGGAAAAATACTTCTGTAACGGCTTCCGAGAAATCTCTCATCTAACAGAGCAAGTATTCCCACATCGCTTTCTGTTCTTATAAGTCTGCCTGCCGCCTGCATAACCTTATTCATTCCCGGGTACTCATACGCGTACTCGTATCCGTTATCTGCGTATGTGTTAAAATAGTCCTTTAAAAGTTCTCTCTCGGTGCACACCTGAGGGAGTCCCGTTCCCACAATGATATTTCCTATGAGAGCATCTCCTCTCATATCAATTCCTTCGGAAAATATCCCTCCAAGCACCAGAAAACCTATATGTGTCCGCTCATTTTCCTTTCTGAAGCCGTCAAGAAAAATCTCCCTTGATTCTTCATCCATATTCGAAGACTGCACACTTACACTGTACTTATCCTCAAACATGGTCACAAAAATCTGATACACATCAAGCATATATCTGTATGACGGGAAAAACACAAAGTAATTGCCCTTCTTTGCCGAAACTATATCGTCTATATAACGGCATATTTTGTTGTATTCGGCAGCATTTCTTCTTACATATCTGCTTGTGACGTCATTGGCTATCAAAAGTTTTCTTCTGCCTGTATCAAACACGGACTTTGCATAGACTGCATAATCATCTGCATCGCTCAGCATATCCTTAAAATATGTCACAGGAAGCAGCGTAGCCGAAAAAAATATGGTACTTATGCCTTTATTCATTCTCTCTTTAAGCCTTCCCGACGTCTTTACGCAAAATTCTTTGAGAAAGAAACCCCGCTCACTGTCGGTATCCGTATACAAAATGTAATCCTCTTCCATATTTTCACCCATATTGAGAAAATGCCTGACCGAAAAATAAAATGACAGTATATCTTCCTTATGCTCTATTCCTGCATTTTCCTCCAGAAATTGTGCCATAAGTTCTCCTACTCTGTTAAGGCTTACCATAAATTCAGATATATCATCATGAACCGTACACCCTTCACTTTCCTTCCTGTATTCAAGCATAATCCTGTTGCACTTATTAAGCGCAGCCGTCAGTTTGTTCTTTCGCTTTCCTATAAGCTTTTTAACATTCAGGAAATCCTCTTTGTACAGAACTGCACTGTACATTTCCCTTGCACGGTCTATAAGATTATGTGCTTCGTCCACAAGAAATACATAGTCTCCTCGCACATTTTCCATAAAAAATCTTTTGAGATATACATTTGGGTCAAACACATAATTATAATCGCATATTACGGCATCACACCAGTATGCACTGTCAAGACTCATTTCAAACGGACACACATTATGTTTTTTTGAATATTCTGCCACCGTATCCCTGTCTATCATGTTTTCATGCGTGACCATATCAAATACGGCATCATTTACCCTGTCAAAATGACCTTTTGCATAGGGACAGTTGTCCGGATTGCAAGCCATATTTTCACACGGACATATCTTTTCTTTAGCGGTAATGACAAGTACGGTTGCCGACAGTCCATTATTCTTAAGCATATCAAAAGTATCGTAAGCCACGGTTCTTGTTATGCTCTTTGCAGTAAGATAAAAAATTTTATCGGCTATCCCCTCCCCAAGTGCCTTGACGCTTGGGAACACTGTTGACAGGGTTTTCCCGACACCCGTGGGTGCTTCTATAAACAAAGGCTTGTTAAGTTTAATCGCTTTGTATACATTTACCACCAAATCTTTCTGTCCGTCACGGTAAGTAAAAGGAAATTCCAGCTTCTTTATGGACATATTTCTGTCAAGCCTTGCCCTATGAATATATGATATCCATTTTTCAAACCCTGCCAGAACACCTTCAAACCAGGTTTCAATCTCTTTTCTGTCATATTCATAATGAAATCTCTTTATAATCTCGGTGTCTATGTCACAGTAGGTCATCTGAATATTGATGTTGTCGTCATCATTGTCCCTGAGATACATATAGGCATAACACATTGCCTGTGCCTTGTGCAGTTCTTTCGCCTCCGTAAGGTAGCTAAGGTCGCAGTACATGGTCTTAATCTCATCAACGGTAACGCCTTTATCATTGACAATGATACCGTCTGCCCTGCCCTCCACACATATCTTATATTCTTCATAATCAAAGTATGTTGCGAGTTTTACTTCAGCAGTATAATCCGAGCCCATCTTCTTTTGAATTTTTCTGTGAAGCCTGCTGCCTTCAAGCATGGCATCCGTATTGATGGCATCGTCGCCTGTTCTGTCATCGATATCTCCGCTTCTTAGCACAAACTCTATAAGATTTCTCACAGACACTCTGTATATTCCGTCTTTATAAGTATACATATTTTCCTCACATTCCGAAGCGTTGGCGCAGACTACGATATCCGATGTGTCATAATGTCAGATATCACATATACTTTCTGTATATAAGAGGCATATTCTGTCTCTGTAGATTCCTGTTTTCCCGCTCTTTTATCATAATACTTTCAAAAAATGTATTCCAAAGGTCGGTATACTCATCCTTTCTGTCTCTTAAAGCCTCTATGTATCCGTCCTCTACGTACACAAATACAGGCTTTGAATCAGCTTTGTGAAAGGCTGCCTTTTTTCTTTTAACATCTATTATAACAAAATTTTCAACAAACAGTCTGTCGCAAAAATAATCCGTAACCATGCCCAGTATGTCATTTTGCGGTTCAAATCTTGCAACAAGCGACCTGTCGTATTGTTCAAATCTCAAAAATCCCATATATCTGTGACTTTCATGCCATACCTTTTTACGAAGCATAACCACTCTGCACACCCATTTGTCACCCATATATTCAAGAACTTTCTTTCCGACTTTTACTCCTAATATCATAAATCTGTATATAGCCTCGCCACGGTCAGCTTCGTCAGACATCGCTGCATAACAGATATATTCATATGCCTCGTATGATATTTTGTTCAGTATGGTATCAGTTACCTTAGCTGCTATATCAGCATCCGCCTCTACATTCTCATATTCCGCAAACAGTTCCATATCTGTGTTGCCTATGGATATCTCCGTTCGCGAGGTTCCTATATGCCATGCTCTGTATATGGCACAAAATATGCCCTCAAGGCTGCCGTCGCACACGCATACAATCTTCTTAGCGTTCATCTATCCTGACACCTCCCCGCAGACATCAAACAGGGAGAGCTGTTCATATATCTCATGACTTTCAAGCTGCTTTACATACGGATTTTCCACGCCGACAAGATTACGGGTAATATAATTTTCATCCATCTTTGTATTATACATCATTCTTCCGCTACAGGTAATAAAATACAAAGCTCTTTTTAACACTACCCCTAGCTTTTTCAAATCCGCAAAATCAAGTATTGCATGCCGCCTTGCTGCCACTATTCTTTTCGCACTGGTAACGCCTATTCCCGGTACACGAAGCAGCGTGTTATAATCTGCTTTATTAACTTCCACCGGGAAGTGTTCCAGATGAGTTACTGCCCAGTCACACTTCGGGTCAAGAAATACATTGAAATCCGGCTTTTTCTCTGATAAAAGTTCATTTGCCTTAAATCCATAATATCTTAACAGAAAATCAGCCTGATACAGACGATGCTCTCTTAAAAGCTGAGGTCCTCTGCTGGTATCCGGCAGTTCGCTGTCCTCATTTACATTTATAAATGCCGAAAAGAAAACTCTTTTCAGGTCAAAATTCTTATATAGTGCTTCCGTAACTGCTATAAGCTCATAGTCACGCTCTTTTGTGGCTCCTACTATCATCTGCGTACTCTGTCCGGCAGGCACGAAGATCTTCTTTTCATTCCTTAAGGCCGGACTCATATTATGATACGGCATAAGGGCATTCTTCTGCTCGAGAAGACTCCCCTTTATTGTATCGCGCACCTGCTTCATAGGCGTCAGAATGGACTTACGGCTTTTGTTTGGTGCAAGCCTTGCCAATCCGTCACCAGTCGGGAGCTCAAGGTTAATACTCATACGGTCTGCCATATATCCCATACGCTCTATAACCTCAGGAGCCGCACCCGGTATAGCCTTGACGTGTATATATCCGCCAAAATGCTCTTCCTCACGCAAAAGCCTTATAGCCTCTAACATAAGCTCCATAGTGTGAGTAGGATTTTTGATTATGCCGGAGCTTAAAAATAAGCCTTCTATATAGTTCCTTCTGTAAAACTCCATGGTGAGAGTGGCAATCTCCCTTGGAGTAAACGTAGTCCTAAGCACATCATTTGACCGCCTGTTAATACAGTATCTGCAGTCAAAAACACATTCGTTCGACATAAGTATTTTAAGAAGCGACACACATCTGCCATCACCTGAAAAGGCGTGGCAGATACCGCAGGCAGTAGTGTTTCCTATGCCTTTTTTGTTGCTTCTTCTGTCAGAGCCGCTTGATGTACATGCCACATCATATTTAGCCGCGTCCGACAATATTTTAAGTTTTTCATCAACAGACAACTTATTCTGTATAATCATATCCTTCACCGCCACAAACATTTGTTCTGTTTTTATTATAATACCTGCGCGGTAAAGGGTCAAGAGTTTTTAGAACATTTGTTCTTTTAGAGTTGTTCCAATTCTTCCTTCATATAATACCATTCAGGAAGAAAAAGGGCATATCTGCACAATCCCGGCTTTGCCAGAACCAGATACAGTCTATTTGACGAGCCTAAAAACGGCAGTTTTGAAACATCGATAACAGCCTGTGCTTCATACACACCTTTTTGGTTCATATAATCGTTTGCCTTAACTGTTTCATAGAAGCCATATGGGTCTCTAATATATCTGTCTGCAATCGTAAAGACAACTGTACACACTCCGTTTTTAAGAGGCGTTTCTTCCTTTACCACTGCCAGATATACCGTCCCTACCTTCCACAGTTTTTCATGCTCTGCCACAATCTCCGGTACCTCAGGAGAAGCGTTTTTAGTAAGCTTTACGGTATCCTCCCTTATCGCCTCCAAATGCCTGTCATATATATCTTGGCTGTACAGGGGAAGATTTTCCATAAGGCTTCTTCCTGCCGTAACACTGTCGACCTGCTTTTTGTCATATGTATGCTTTTGCTTTATAAGTTTTCTTCCCCTAAAATTTCTGTAGAGCATAACAGACGCCCACACCACAAAAGTCAACGACATCAAATAGCACAGTATCCACCACGCAAAAGGAGACATGACAATGGCACTGCTTTCCTGACCTTTGATATAGTAAAGCGTTATTCTGTCCTTTGTACCTCTTGGTACAATAAAATCACTCACGTCAATGCTTACAGTTTCTCCTTCGTCCGAGATAAATGTAGCCGTTACCGTCTTTTTATCATAATCAGCCACAACCTTTTTTCCCGATACAAGATATTTCATTTCATTAACCAGTTTTACAGTTGTCCATACGGTCAAAAATCCAAAGAAAAGAAACAGCATAATCCAAATGGATTCCTCACGAAGCTTTTCTTTAAGTGTAAGCTTTTTAGGAGTGTATTCATATTGTTCAATATCCACAGACTGCACCTTCCTTTTTATATTTTATCATTTCAGGCAAAGTGTTTCAACAACTAATAGTTACGCTTTCGTGTCTTTCTTCTTCCGAAAATAAGTGCAAAAATCAGACATACTGCCAATATAAGTACTGCTGCTTTATATAATCCTGTAGCGTCTTTTTCGGGTACTTCATATGAAGTATCCGCCGCAACGTCCGGAGTTTTTTCAGTCGGTTGGCTTTGCGAACTGATAATCTCCTGTGATATGGTATCCTGCGATGTTTCTTCCTGTAATACATATACTGCTCTTTCAATTCTTGCATTTTCAATATCATCAAACCTTATTTTATCTGCGTAGGTCACTTTAAAATCAGACAGTTTTCTTCTACCCCTGACACGTATCCGCCTTGTCATCACTCCGTTTTCCTCATAAGCATCTCCGTCCCATTCATATGAGGTTATTTCAAAGTTCTCACTGTCAAGTTTCAGATCCGCCATTATCTGAGCAGAAAGCGCAGTCATATCAGGTGTATTGTCCTCATACAGATACTTTACGCCGTTATACAGAAAATACTTACCGTCCACATTATAACAGGTTATAAAAAATTCCAAGTCATCAATCCAATAAGTCTTCAGAAGTTCCATGCTCTCGACAGAAAAAGAATATTCCCTGCTCTCCCCTGTTATTTCATCAGTGACTTTTTTAGTCATACTTTGTGGAAATGTACTGCCGTCGGGATAACCTTCATAGACATAATCATATGAAATGTACTCATACCTGTCAGTAATCGGAGTGATAATACTTGTGACATCTGACAGAATATACTTTCCCCTTTCATTTTCCATAAAAGCGTCAAATTCATATGTTTCATCAGGATATAATACAGGACTTTCTATATGGATTTCGTCAGCTTTGACGTCTTTGACGTAAAAAAGAAAAAATAAAGAAAATACCGTCATCAGGATGGTAAGTATATTTTTTACTGCTGTACTCACTTTTCTTTGTACGGTTTTAGCGGATTTTGACGGTCTGAAAAGTATGGTAAGGCATATTATAAAATATGATGACAGTATCAACGCCAAAATCCATGTATACATATCATCAGCGTCACCTGTCTGAGGTGCATAAGACACTCTTTTTCCCGTATCAGGCACATTTATACTGCTGCCCGAAAAGGCAGGTGTGCTGTCAAAATCAAGACTTATATTTCCTACAACAGGTTCGTTTGTTATGGAAATGTCCTCATCATTTTCAAGAGAATACTTATTTGCCGTAATTGCATATCCGTAAGGTGATTTTACCTCCGAAAGTGACAGTTCTGCCTGCCAAGGGTAGTCCTTTTTCAAAGTAATCATGCCGTTTTCGTCGGAAAATACCGTTTCCACGGTCTCGCCCTTATGCACCAATAACCTTTCTCCCGTAAAGTCATATATATCATTGTCACATATTACCTCAAACTCAGCTCCCGCTAACGGTATATTGCCATCTGAGCCTGTCTTATGTGCTTTGTACCGAGGTTTTCTTCTTTCATTATTCAAAGAGACATTTGCCGTACTTACGACCTCGGTGGAATCATAGGACAGTTCCACTTTGTGAAGCGTCTCATCTGCAATAAGACCACCCGGTGCCGATATCTCTTTTATGTAATAAGTACCTTCTTCATAACAGGAACTAAATGCCGTTCCGTTATCATCCGTTATCATAGTTTCAAGAAGCTGTGTGGCACTGCTGTCCCCATATAATTCAAACACCACTCCTTTTATCGGACGTACATCATATATAAATTCATTATCATAGTCCGTGAGCACCTCTCCCGTCTTATACACACAAAGCCGGCACCATTGCCTTGTATTGACAAGACTTCCGGTTATGTATATAACTTCATAATCCGAAACATTTTCTGCTATCCCTTCAGATGTTTCAAAAAGAACATAATCCTTATCCAAAGCCAGATAGCCATAAGGAACGGCTGATTCAACCGCTTTGTAAGTATATCCCAAAGGAAGGTCAGACTGAAAGTTAATCCTGCCGCTTTCATCCGTGACTGCCTTCTCAAGCAATGTACCTGACGGAACGATTATATCGCCTTTGTCATTTAATATGTCACATTGGTTATATAACTCAAACGTTGCATTTTTCAAGGCATTTCCGTTCTCATCCGTCTTGTGAAGCATAAGGGAAACCTTCTGACGGCGGTCAGATAGAAAAATCGTATATTCCTTTTTATCAAGCGACGTGTAGCCCTCCTCAAACTCTGCTTCATATACTTTGGAATCCGTAATGTAGCCGGACGGTGCCTTTATTTCTTTTATGTAATATTTACCGGGAATAAGGTCTGATGCGGAATCTGCCCTGCCGTTATCATCCGTGACAAGTTTTTCAATAAGATCCGTGCAAAGACTGTCGCGGTATATGCCGTACACCGCGCCTGAAAGCCCTGTTTCACGGTATATGAATCCTTTATCACTGTCGTAATCCACAAGTGACTCGCCCGACTTTTCCAAGTGTATCACACATCTTTTCTCCTCGTAATATGAGGTCTGTTCTGCAAAAGCCGAAAGCTGCACCGTTTCAAAATATGACGATATTATCTGCTGTCTTGGAAAAAGACCGCTTCCCTGCCACTTTTCCACCATATCGGAGTTCATGTTAAGATAGAGCTTATCGGCTGACACCGTATTGGCTGTCGTGTATACCGTTAAAGATACGGTGTGATTAATGTAATTCTTCGCCGGTGCCTTTACCGTTATGCTCACAGTGTCCTTTGGAACAGGCATGCCGGGCGAATAATCATACTGAGTTCCGTTAAGATAAAGCTGACATTCGCCTCCGAAACCGTCGACAGATAAAAATGCAGTATCGCCTGTATCTATGTTAAGGCTGAACTCATATTCATATGTATCAAATATATTGCTGACCTTATCTGCCTTAAGTTCCACCTTCGGCAAAAGTACCTTTCGCATACTGTCCCTGCCGCATTCGATAAGCTCTGAAAGCATATCCTTAAGCCCACCTATCTCATCAGTGGAATATTTATCAAAATTCGGTTCAAACAAGTTCAAGTCATATCCGTTCTGATAGGGTGTAGTGGCAAAACCGCCCGTGATTATCCATATGGCAGCCTGCGTTGCCATCATCTGTGCGCCGTAGCTTTTAACTCCATGTTCTGCCCAGTAAGCCTTGTTTGCAGGATATCCGTTATACAGTATGTTATTTATAAGAGCTGTCTGACCGCTTGTGTAATAACTTTCCGAAAGATATGTATCCGACACATAGGTACATCCCCACGGATATGCTGCATCTGACTCCATACAGTAAGCCGGTGTATGCTTTTCAAAAAAATCATTAGATATGTCGGGCAGTTCGTCAAAATATACCCTGTCAGGATTATCCGAAGCCATGGCTGCCAACTCCTCATCCTTTTCAAATATTAAATTTTCAAGCCACGCCCTGCCGTCATACAAAAAATAGTCGGCATCCCTAATACCGAAATACTGAGTTTCCTTAACAGGTGCGGCAAATGCGGGTATGGCAAACAAAGCTGCAGAATGTACCAATGTCAATGCTGCGGCAAGAATAAAAGAAATTATTCTTTTGGTCAATGTGTGGTCCTCCTTAATGAAATTTAAGGAATCTTAACATACATACTAAAGAAAAATGTAGAAACGGCATATGAATAATTATATTTTATGTAAATCATATTACCACATGAAAAACGCTAATGCAAGAGCTTTTTAAAAATTTTCTGTATTTTTCCGATAAGCGAATGGTCGAAGTAGCTTACCATCGGTTCTGTGTCAGGAAACAAAGTCATCATTCTGTAAATATAAAAAGCTATCGCCAAAATTCCCACTGCCATAACAGGCTTTTCAAGCCATTTGCAGGATTTCCCAAGGATATATGCATTTACCGCATACAAACCGGCAAGCAGAATAACAACATATACAAAGGGGTGCATCTTAAACGCACCTACAAAATCGCCTTTAACAAGAAGCACAAGAGCCCTTGTCACACCGCAGCCGGGACATGGGATTCCAAAGACAAGACGTATAGGGCATGTGCCGCCCAATATTAGATTGTATAAAATTATATATAAACCGATAAAAGTAAAAGGAATCCAATACTTTTTCAGATCCTTCATAACACGCTCAAATATCTTTGACATGGTACAGATAAGCCCTCCCGCGTTTGCCGATATTTTCAATGGTTCCCAGATAATTAAGTATATTCACAGCCATACCCGCCATCCCGGATGACACCTTGGCAGCCGTCTTATAATCCTTTGCCGTAAACTCGTCCGCAAGTTCAACAGGAACAAGAGCAAGATAATCCTCTATATTTTCAATGCTCACTATGTTGTCTATGTTTTTCGGTATCCGGTCAAACCTCTCCGTAGGCTTTCTGGTGCGTCTGTTGACTGCCTCTGTCCTGTATTCTTCAATATCAAGCATAACAATATCTAAGGAAAGGTTTGGATGTTTCAAAAAATTTTTAATACGATACAGTTCTTTAAACACCTCGTACGGACTTCCGCACTTTGGAGATTTTCTGCGGTATGTTATTTCTCCGGTCGCGGTATCAAGCATATTCAGATACTTGATATGAGGTATGGGATACACTATTTTTACCTCATATAAATTAAGAAATACAGACAGTTTATCCCGCATTTTGTTGAAATTGCCTGTCTGTATCTCTATGACTTTTCCGTTTCTGAATATATCAGCAACATATCCGTTTAAGGCAACCTCCTGATAATCCCCGTCAGGTTCATAGTAGTTCTTCAGCACGCCGTGGACCGTCTTTTCCGACAGCGTGCCGATACCACTGTGATTATGGTCGCTTCCAAGTATCTTTAACTTTGCTTCTTCAAATCTGTATTCGTCAAACATATCACGCATAAACATTCCTTAAAGCCTGTCTGTAGCTTATCCTATGACATCCTGCATGGTATAAAATCCCGGTCCTTTGCCTGCAAGAAACTTTGCCGCCTCAATTGCTCCTTTTGCAAATATTGACTTTGAATACGCCGTATGCTTAAACTCGATAACCTCGTCAATTCCTGCAAACAATACTTCATGCTCGCCTACTATTGTTCCGCCTCTCACTGCGCTTATACCTATCTCTTTTGGCTCACGCATTTTTCGCTCCTGGCTTCTGTCATAAACATAATAGTAGCTGTCATCAAGTTCCTCTTTTATGGCATCTGCCAAAGCTATGGCTGTACCGCTTGGAGCGTCCAGTTTGAGATTGTGATGTTTCTCCACTATCTCTATATCAAATCCTGCAGGTGCAAGCACCTTAGCTGCATCCTTAAGGAGTTTTAAGAGTGTATTGATTCCAAGAGACATATTTGCGGAACGAAGCACAGCTACCTTACTGCTTGCCTCATTTACCTTTAAAAGCTGGTCGTTTGAAAGACCTGTCGTGCAGAGTACAAGAGGTATTTTTCTCTCTACACAGTAATCTACCAGTGCATCCACTGCTGATGCATTAGAAAAATCTATAACTACATCAGCAGGGACATTACATTCATTAATTGACTGATATACAGGGTACGCGTTGCTGCCTGCACTGAATGGGTCTATTCCGGCAACAATCTTTGCCTGACTGTCCTTTTCGACAAGTTCTGATATAACTCTACCCATTCTGCCGTTGCAGCCGTGCATTATAATATTTGTCATAATCGTTCTCCAATCCGAAGCGTGTTTTATTTACGTTACAGTATTCCGTACTTTTTCATTGCAGCCTCAAGCTTAGGCACATTTTCCTCCTCCATAGGAGAGAGCGGTCCTCGAAGACCTCCTACGTTCATTCCCATAAGGTTTACAGCCGTCTTTACAGGTATAGGATTGACTTCACAGAACAGTGCGTCGCACATAGGAATTGCTTCCAGCTGAAGCTTTGCCGCAAGTGCCGTATTGCCGTCAAAGAATGCCTGACATATATCATGAGTCTGCTTAGGTGCTACGTTTGAAAGCACTGATATTACGCCTTTTCCGCCAAGTGAAAGCAAAGGTACTATCTGGTCGTCATTTCCCGAATACACGTCAAGGCATCCGTCAGCCAATGACATGAGCTTTGCAACCTGTGCTATATTTCCGCTTGCTTCCTTTATACCGACAATATTTTTTACTTCCTTTGCAAGTGTTACGGCAGTCGCAGGCATAATGTTACAGCCTGTTCTGCTTGGCACATTGTACATAATTATAGGCACATCAACTGAATTTGCAACAGTCGTAAAATGCTTTATAAGGCCCTTCTGAGTAGCCTTGTTGTAATAAGGTGTCACTACCAAAAGTGCATCTGCTCCGTACTTCGCTGCTTCCTGTGAAAGGTATACGGCAGTCTCAGTACAGTTAGAGCCTGTTCCTGCAATAACGGGAACTCTCTTGTTGACCTTTTCTACCGTATATCTGATACATTCAAGATGCTCCTCGTGGGTAAGTGTGGAAGCCTCACCTGTAGTGCCGCATATAACTATGGCATCCGTGCCTCCCGCAATCTGAAACTCAATAAGTTCACCCAACTTCTCATAATTAACTGACAAATCCTCATTGAACGGTGTAATAATGGCTACACCTGCGCCTGTGAATACTGACATACATCCATCTCCTAACTTGAATTAATATATAATATGATACCAGGGGCAAAAGGTCAAAATGCCGTTCATGCTTGCATGATAAGGTATTTGAGCTTTTGGGCTGCCAAGCATAAGGAAGTAGCGATTTACGCAGTAAATCAGCGGATTCCGAATGTTTGTCGAATTGCGGGAGCTGCTAAGCAGCGGAGCAATTCGCAGGCATCAGTCGGGGCAAAATACCTTCTTACCTCAACATAATAATATGCTTAAGTACGTTTCTTCGTACTTAGCGCTTAGGCTTATATGTAAACATTTTGGCTGTTACTTTCATTTAAGAACGAAGTCCCATAAAGTAAAAAAAGCTAGCGTATGCTAACTCAAAAAACCTTGACAGGATTCTTCAAGTAGCCCTCCATCTTATGATGACAATATGCCCAGCAAATGCGGTTACGGTAACCGAAAAGCTTCGGCGCAATCACCTTTCTCAAGACTTCCTTTGTGTCCGTCACATCCGTCCTGATACTCTTTTTATGCGCGACCTCTACTCGTTTCATATAAACTATATTCAGTATAATAAGTATATGTATATTTGTCAAGTATTCTTATACAAAAACCTGCCTTCGGATTATCCCAAAGGCAGGCAGAGATTTCTTATTTACTTAATATCCGGCTCTAATCGTCTAACGCCATTTCAATTTTGCTTATGGATACCTCATAGGCTACCCTCTTCTCAGTTTCCTCCTCGCTTATCTTTTTGGTATACTCCCTGCTTTGAACTCTTCCCCACACCTCAATGTGGCTGCCTACTGCAAAAGAGGCCGCATACCTTGCATTTCTTCCCCATGATATACATGGGATGTAGTCTGATTTTCCATATGGGCGGTTGACAGCTATCAAAAGGTCCGCAATCTCTCGTCCGAGAGGTGTTCTTCTATAAACAGGCGGTTTGCAGATATATCCGTCAAGATATATTTGATTGGTCTTTGACTGTTCCTTGAGCTCTTCAGCAAATTCCAGCTCTCTTACAAATATGGAAAGCACCAGTCTGTTTCTGTTACCTTCGTGTCTGTTGTATGAGCGGAACTGTCCTATTACCTCGATTATCTGTCCACGATAATCCTGTGTTACATCAATAAGCCTTTCTGAAATCATAAGAGGTATGATGTCTGCCATATTGCTCAGACGGTTTACGGATACCTCCACGGTATAAAAGCCCTCACCAAATACCTCGTGGCTGTAAGTAAACTCTGATACAATTTCTCCCATAATGGTTACTTGATTGTTTTCTATTACTTTATCAAGCATATGTGTTTCTCCCTTCTTTTTGTATACGGTTTCCCGTACTATGTACCTTATATATATATTCAGAGTTAAAGATAATTATGCATATTTTTTCCATTTTTTTGAAAATTTTTTTGTTTTTTGGTTTTCTTCCTCTTGTAATCTATCCATTTTGTGATAAACTAATGTAGTTAGACTGTTATATCAAAGCTCGGATTGTTTTGCTCCGTGCTTTGGAAATTTCTAAAATGCGAGGTATTTATGAAAATCAATCGAGATGATGTAAGAAACATAGCCATTATAGCCCATGTAGACCATGGCAAAACCACTCTTGTGGACGAACTGTTAAAGCAAAGCGGTACATTCCGTGAAAACCAAGAGGTCGCAGAGCGTGTCATGGACTCCAATGATATTGAGCGTGAACGTGGCATTACTATTTTATCAAAGAATACAGCTATTCATTACAAAGGCACAAAAATAAATATTATTGACACACCTGGTCATGCCGACTTTGGCGGAGAGGTAGAACGTGTACTTAAAATGGTAGACGGCGTAATACTGGTTGTAGACGCATTTGAAGGTCCCATGCCACAGACGAAATTCGTTCTTATGAAGGCTCTGGAGCTTAATCTTCACGTTATTGTGTGTATCAATAAAATAGACAGACCTGAGGCACGTCCGGAAGCAGTTATCGACGAAGTTCTTGAGCTTTTGATGGATCTTGATGCCTCTGACGAACAGCTTGAATGTCCTTTCGTATTTGCTTCAGCAAAGTCAGGCTTTGCAGTAAAGGACTTAAATGACGAGCGTGTCGACATGAAGCCTCTTTTTGACACCATCATTGACTATATACCTGCCCCTAACGGCGACCCTGAGGCAAATGCACAGGTTCTTATAAGTACCGTAGATTATAACGAATTTGTCGGCCGTATCGGTGTCGGAAAGGTCGATAACGGTACGCTGAAGCTTAATCAGGATGTTATCCTGTGCAATGCACACGACGCTTCCAAGGTAAAGAAGGTTAAGATTGGAAAGCTTTACGAATTTGAGGGGCTTTCAAAGGTTGAAGTAAATGAAGCAACAGTAGGTTCCATCGTGGCAATATCAGGTATTGCAGACCTTCACATAGGCGATACTCTCTGCGGAGGCGATGTACCTGAGCCGATAGAATTCCAAAAAATTTCCGAGCCTACCATTGCAATGAATTTCCTTGTAAATGACAGCCCTCTTGCAGGTCAGGAAGGAAAATTCATAACATCAAGACATCTTCGTGAGAGACTTTTTAAAGAGCTTAATACAGACGTAAGTTTAAGAGTTGAGGAAACAGAAACAACGGAATGTTTTAAGGTATCGGGACGAGGCGAGCTTCACCTTTCGGTTCTCATTGAAAATATGCGCCGCGAGGGATATGAATTTGCAGTAAGCAAGGCAGAGGTGCTCTATAAGTATGACGAGCGCGGCAAGAAGCTTGAACCTATGGAAATAGCCTACATTGACGTACCGGAAGAATTTTCGGGAACTGTTATTCAGAAGCTCAGCAACCGTAAGGGTGAGCTTCAGGGTATGACGCCTGCCAACAGCGGTGGAAATGTGCGTCTTGAATTTTCAATACCTTCAAGAGGTCTTATAGGTTTTAGAAACGAATTTATGACAGATACCAAGGGTACAGGTATCTTAAATACAATATTTGACGGATATGAGCCTTACAAGGGTGATATGCAGTACCGTAAACTGGGTTCTCTTATAGCTTTTGAATCAGGCACAACCATCACATACGGTCTTTTCAATGCACAGGAACGCGGTACTCTGTTTATCGGTCCGGGCGAAAAGGTATATGCAGGTATGGTAGTCGGACAAAATCCAAGAACGGAAGACATTGAAGTAAATGTGTGCAAGACAAAGCATCTTTCCAACACCCGTTCTTCAGGTTCGGACGAAGCTCTCCGCCTTGTTCCGCCAAGAATTTTAAGCCTCGAACAGTCACTTGAATTTATTGACACTGACGAGCTTCTTGAGATTACACCTAAGAGCCTTAGAATCAGAAAGAAAATTCTTGATTCTACCTTAAGATACCGTTCTAAAAAGAATTAAAAGTAATATAAACGACTAAGTGCCGCCCGGCAGATAACTTTGGTAATTATCTGTCAGGCGGCACTTAATTTTACTTCAGGCAAAATTTCCCCGTATTTTAAAGGTCAAGCAAAAATTCTTCAGGTTCTATCTCAGACGGAAGCCTTAAATCGCCTCTTGGACTTACTGAAACCGTACCCACCTTAACACCGTCAGGCATACAGTTTCTCTTGAACTGCTGGCGGAAGAACCTTGTATAAAATACATTTTCCCATTTTTTTATTTCGTCATCGCTAAACTTATATTCATCACTCTGCGATACTGCCGTCCGGCACAGAGCATATATTTCCTTTGGAGACATACCAAATCTCAGTGTATAGTAAAGGAAGAAGTCGTGCAGAATGTATGAACCTACCGTATCCTCAGTCTTCTGAGCTATCGTTCCGTCTGCATTAGGCGGAAGAAGTTCAGGACTTACAGGTGTATCTATGATATCCTCGATTACAGGCTCGATGCCTTCATATCCGTTTGCTCCGAGATAATGACCTATCTCATCGACAAGAGTTCTGACAAGCGTTTTAGGAATGGAGTTATTCACGCCGTACATACTCATATGGTCACCGTTGTAGGTGCACCAGCCAAGCGCAAGTTCTGACAAATCGCCTGTACCTACCACAAATCCGCCCTCCTTGTTCGCCACATCCATAAGTATCTGAGTGCGTTCCCTTGCCTGACAGTTCTCATAAGTTACGTCATGAACATTTTCATCCTGTCCTATATCCTTAAAGTGCCGGCGTACGGCATCAACTATGCTGATTTCCCTTATGTCACATCCAAGTATTTCCATAAGGCTGGTCGAATTGGTCTTTGTACGCACCGTTGTTCCAAAGCCCGGCATTGTTATGCCTACTACCGTTTCTGAAGGAAGTCCTGCGTCCTTTACTGCCTTAGCCGATACAAGCAGCGCAAGCGTAGAGTCAAGACCTCCCGAAACTCCAACTACCACACATTTGCAGTGAGTAGCCTCTATTCTTCTTCTGAGACCTGTCACCTGCATATTGAATATTGAAAGGCATCTTTCAAGCTTGTTGGTATGAGGTACGAACGGTGTAATCGAAATGCCGTTTATAAGGTTGTCCGCTCCTTTTGCGTCCCTGTGACATTTTACGGTAATGTATTTTCTGTCAGAAAAAATCTTTTTGCAGTCTGCAAATGACTTGTTGGCAATACGGTCGTGTCTTATCTTTGTGAGGCTAAAGTCTGCCACAACGTCCTCTCCCGCAAAGGGCTTACCCTCAGCAAGACATTTGCCGTTCTCATATATAAGATTGTGTCCGCTAAATACCACGTCAGAGGTGGATTCATACATGCCCGCAGATACATAGGCAAAACCGCATATACAGCCTGACGAAAAGCTGCTTACCAGTTCTTTTCTGTAACTTTCTTTACCTATTACCTCATTTGAAGCCGAAATATTTATTACAAGCTCGGCACCGTTTAGGGCAAGAAGCCTTCCAGGAGATACCGGAACCCATCCGTCCTCACATATCTCTATACCGATAACAGCCGTAGTTTCTCTGTTGCTGTACTCAATAAGTATATTATTTCCAAAAAATGCGGTATGACCGCCGACATTTACCTCAAAGGCGTCAAAATTTCCTGCCGTAAACCAGCGTTTTTCATAAAATTCGCTGTAATTCGGGAGATATGTCTTTGGTATAAGTGCTGCTATTTTTCCGTTATTCAAAAATGCGGCTGTATTAAAAAGTTCTCCGTTATATTCAAAAGGAAGACCCACAACAAAAGAAGCTCCCTTGCCGCTTCTGTCCGTATACTCAGCCAGTTCCAAAAGTCCCTTGCTTGCATTGTCAATCAGATTTCTGTTGTTAAAAAGGTCGGCACAGGTGTATCCTGTAAGGCTAAGCTCCGGTGCAATCACTATGTCCGCACTGTCCGCATATTTGTCATAAGCCTTTTTTAATTCGTCTACGTTTGCGGATACGTTTCCTATATGCACCTTCGGAGTAACTCCTGCCACTCTGATATAGTTTTCCATAATTACCTCACATTCCGAAGCGTTAGCGTAAGGTTCAAAGCGATGTCCGATGTTTGTGACGCTTCGGCACAAACCCGGTGAGGCTCTAAATAATATCTATCTGGCACATTTTCATGGCTGCCAGTGCATTTGCATGGCTTTCCGGCGTAACGCCTGCACAGGCATTTTCAATCACTCTAAGTTCTGCTTCCGGCATAGCTGCCTTTAAAATCATGGCATTTGATATAACGCATATATCGGTGCAAAGTCCGACAAGTGTTATTGTTTCCACATTTTCAAGCTCTGAAACATATTTTGCCAGTTCCATGGAGCCAAATGAAGGCTTATCAAACACAATCGTCTTCTCACTGACATACGGCTTTAACTTCTCGTCAAGTTCCCATCCGGGAGTTCCCTTAACACAGTGTACTACAGGAAGCTTTCTGCCCTCCTGTGTGTTAAGATAATCCTCTGTATGAGTGTCTCTTGTAAATATTACCTGACCGTCAAAGTTCTCTATAACCTTTGCGACATTATCCGTTATGGCAACTGCCTCTTTAGTTCCGAGTGCCCCGTCTATAAAATCCTTCTGCATATCCACTACTATAAGTATGTTCATAATTATCTTGTATGATTATTTAGAAGCTAATAATCATATATTTCCTTTCTTTTAATATCG